>JBCCNY010000214.1:0-5914 GCA_039025595.1 Pseudomonadota bacterium
GGCCTGCATTGCGAGGCGTTAGGGGAGGGCGAGTTTCTCCTGCGTCTGACTGGGCCGAAGGCGAGTGAAATTGCCCGTCTCGATGCGTTGGCGCAGTCTCTCGTTGAACGTTTCGGCGCGGATGTTGAGGGTCACTACGTGACTCAAGGCGCCTTGCGTGTTGCGGCAAAGGGATGGGCGCTGGATTACCTGTCGCGGTTGCGTCCCGCGCCGGAACGCATCGAGGTGGAAAAGGTCCAGCCTGCCCACGAAATCACATCGCGTTTGGCTTCTGGCGCTATGAGCCACGGGGCGCTTGTGGCCTCTGCGCATGAGGCGGTCGCCCATGGCACAAATATGGCCGGTGGCATGTCCAATTCCGGCGAAGGTGGCGAGCATATCACCCGCTATGGCACGATCCGGGCAAGCCGGATCAAGCAATTTGCCTCGGGCCGTTTCGGGGTCTGGGCGGGTTATCTTGCCGATCCCAACCTGGAAGAGCTGGAGATTAAGATCGGTCAGGGCGCGAAGCCCGGCGAGGGCGGCCAGTTGCCCGCGCCCAAAGTTACTGTCGAAATCGCCGCTGCCCGTGGCGGCACGCCGGGTGTGGAACTCGTCAGCCCGCCACCGCATCATGATACGTACTCGATCGAGGATCTGGCGCAGCTCATCCACGACTGTAAGGCTGCGCGCAAGCGGGTGATCGTCAAACTGGTCAGCTCCGAAGGGATTGGGACGATTGCTGTCGGCGTGGCCAAGGCCGGCGCCGATGTGATCAACGTGGCGGGCAATACCGGTGGCACGGGTGCGGCAAGCGTCACGTCGCTCAAATATACCGGTCGCGCCGCCGAGATCGGTATCGCCGAGGTCCATCAGGCGCTCTGCGCCAACGGGATCCGCCAGAAGGTCATGCTGCGCTGTTCGGGTGCGATGCAGACCGGCTCTGACGTGGTCAAAGCCTCGCTCATGGGTGGCGACAGTTTTGAATTCGGCACCACAGCGCTGATGATGCTGAAATGCGTGATGGCCAAGAACTGCAACATCAAATGTCCAGCAGGTCTGACCACCAATCCGGAGGTCTTTGACGGCGATCCGCGCGCCCTGGCGCAGTATCTGCTGAATATCGCCCACGAAGTCCGTGAAATCCTCGCCTCGCTGGGCTTCAAGAGCCTCGATGAGGCGCGGGGGCGCTCTGACCTCTTGCATTTGCTGGATCACCCGGCATCCGTCGGGCAGCTCACCTTGCGCGCAATGCTAACCCGGGTAGAGGAAAACCCTGTCGACGATCCGGTCTATCTTGAGCGGGACTTCGAGGTTGATGACGGGTTGGTCGATCAGGTAAAGGCTCGCATCATTGAGAGCGGTGAACGCAGCATCGAGCTACGACCGAACGCGCCGCTCAACAATCGCAACAAGACCTTGGGCGGCCAGTTGGCCGTGGATATTGAGCGCATGCTCAATCATGATCTTGATACGCTACCAGAGGCGGCGTTCGAGGATGGTCGTGGGCGACGCTATCTTGATCACCGGACCGTGCGTGTGGTGACCCAAGGCTCGGCGGGGCAGAGCTTTGCTGCGTTTTGCAACGACGGTATGGTGATGGAGCATACCGGGACGTGCAACGATGGCGTGGGCAAAGGCGCCTGTGGCGGTGAGATCATCATTCGCGCACCTGCCGGAGGCGGCAAGGGCGATGGCCAGAACGTGCTAATCGGTAACTTCGCCCTCTTTGGTGCAACCGGTGGCAGGACCTTTATCGAGGGTCAGGCGGGTGACCGTTTCGCTGTGCGCAATTCCGGCGCAACAGCGGTGGTCGAGGGCGTGGGAGACTTCTGCGCTGAATACATGACCAATGGCGCAATCCTGAACCTTGGAAGTTTTTCAAAAGGTTACGGAAACGGGATGTCTGGTGGCTTTGCCTATCAATACGATCCTGACAACCGCTTGCCTGATATGATCAGTGCGGATTCCGTGATCATGGGTACGTTGGAAGATGGCAGTACAACGGCCGATATCCACCGCGATGCGGTACATCAGCTTCTATCCTGGCATGTGGAGGCGACCGGATCCCGCAAGGCAAAGGCGTTGCTTGAGAACTGGGACGAGGTGAAGGGAGATTTCGCCTGGATTATGCCCAAAGCGCTGTTGCAGTATCAGGATGCTGACGAAATCCTCGCCGCACGCAGTCGTAAAGAACTGGTCGAAGAGCTTGCGAATGCGCTCTCTGCGCATCAGATCGCCTTGCTCAAAGCCGCCTGGAAGAAGGGCAGGCCGGTCCATCAGGGGGCAACGCCGGGTCAGGGCGAGACCACGGGCGATGACATGTATCGTCTGATCAACAGCTACACGGTGCTCGAAACCGCGCAGATGCTGGCCGAAAAGCGCGGTGCGAAATCCGACAAACTGTCCCGGGACAAAGCGGTGCGCAACCTTATCCTCGCAGAAGACTTTAGCCTCATCTCGACGCTGACAAAACATGCGCGCGCGGCCGTCACAGATTATGATGATCCTTCGCTGGCTGCGCTGGTGGCCAATAAGCGCCTCGATGACTTCAAGCGCGCGCTCAGCTTGCGCAACATTCTGTCGATGGATAGCCCCGGCACCTATGCGTGGATCATGCACCAAAGTGCGAAGAATCGGGCCGTCCTGGGAACGATCCCAAGCTTCGATGAATTGTTTGCCAAGAACGCACTGCCTGAGATTGCGGCGCGACAGGCTGCGGAGTAGATAATGAACGCCCCTTACATCCCGACAGAGGCCCCGTTTTCAGAGGATCAGCGCGCCTGGCTCAAGGGTTTCATGGCCGGTGTGAAAGCTCAGGCCGCACTCGGCCTCGTCGATGTTGCGCCCGCGCAGGCGCAGGTGCAGGCCGCGCCGCTCGACATTCTCTTTGGCACCCAGACGGGCAATGCCGAAGAGGTGGCCAATGAGGCGGCCGCACTGGCCCGCACGAGGGGCTTTCAACCCCGCGTCAACGATCTCGATGCGATCGAGATGGCGCAACTGGCGGAGATGGAGAACCTTATTGTCGTTGTCTCCACCTATGGTGAAGGCGAAATGCCTGATAACGCCCAGCTTTTCTGGGAGGCGCTGTCGGCCAGCACGGCGCCACGGTTGGAAAGCCTGAACTACGGTGTGCTAGCCTTGGGCGATACCAGCTACGAGCATTTTTGCCAGGCAGGTAAGCTGCTGGACACGAGGCTGGAGCAATTGGGGGCAAAGCGTCTCGCGGCGCGGGTTGATTGCGATATCGATTTCGAAGAGGTGGCAACGGCCTGGCTGGAGAGCACTGTGCCACAAGGTGGCGGTCCTGCTGTGGCGGACGCGGCGCCCGCGGCCAAGAAATCCGGCTGGACCCGCAAGAACCCTTATGTATCGACCATGGTTGATAATCACGTGCTGTCCGGTGCGAAATCGGCCAAGGAAATCCGCCACATCGCTTTCAGCCTCCCGGATGAGGGAATGGGCTACGAGGCGGGCGATGCGTTGGGCGTGATGCCGGTCAACGCTCCCGATCTGGTTGACGCGTGGCTCACACGGCTGGGCGTTGGTGCCGACACGTCCATTGATGGCCGCGATCAGCCGCTAGGAGAACTCTTGTCCACGGGCCTTGAGATCATGACGCCCTCCCGAGAGCTTATCCGGGGACTGGAGCCGCTGGTACGCGATGATGAGTTCACGCATGTCGTCACCAATGGCGACAAGGAGGCGTTGGAGGCCTTCCTCTGGGGCAAAGATACGCTTGATCTGCTGAATATGAAGCCCGATCTGGCGCTCGACGTCGATCAGGTCGTGTCTTGGCTCAAACCTTTGCAGCATCGCGCCTATTCGATTTCCTCCAGCCCCAAGGCCCATCCGGGTGAGGTGCATCTGACCGTGGCCGCCGTGCGTTGGATGTATCAGGATCGTCCGCATCGCGGGGTTTGTTCGACCTTCCTCGCCGACCACGTGCCAGAGGGCGCGCAGGCAGGCATTTTCATGCAAGCCAACAAAGCGTTTCGTGTGCCTGAGGATGATGATTTGCCCATGGTCATGGTGGGCCCGGGCACCGGGATCGCACCCTTCCGCGCCTTTCTTGAAGAGCGTCGCGAGCGGGGGGCTGCGGGCATGAACTGGCTCTTCTTCGGAGATCAGACCCGGGCCAGCGATTTCATTTATGAAGATGAAATTGGCGAGATGAGCAAATCGGGTCTGCTGACCCGTCTCGATCTGGCCTTTTCGCGCGATCAGGCGGCGAAAATCTATGTGCAACACCGCATGATTGAGAATGGCAAAGCGCTTTACGCCGCGTTCGAAGACGGCGGACATTTCTATGTCTGCGGAGATGCCACGCGCATGGCCAAGGATGTCGATGCCGCCCTGCATCAGGTGGTCGCGGAACAAGGCGGTCTGTCGGAAGATGGCGCAATCGATTATGTCAACGCGTTGAAAAAGGACAAGCGTTACGTGCGCGATGTCTATTGAGACGCGTCAACCTTCGGGCGCTGTCCAGTAGCTGGCCGCCGTGAACGCACCAGAGGCGAGACCGCGTTCTTTCAGCAACGTGCGCGCCCGGCTGACCTGGCCGCGTTCTGCGGCGAAGAAAACATAGGTTTCGCCATCTGGTATAGTCAGCCCGTCGAGCGCACTGACAGGGTCCGCGTCATGCATGCGTGCGATGCGTAGAGTGATTTCTGCAGGTAAATCAATCTCTTGCTTGTCCGCGTCGTCGCGCAGGAAAAGCACCACATGCCCTTTGGTCTCGGCGGGCGCGGCTTCCAGCATCCGGTAAATCACAGGCAGGGCGGTTTCGTCGCCGATTAGTCCCAGCCAGCCCGCGCGTTTCAACGCGCCGCCATTTGGCCCGGTGATGGCAATCTCGGTCCCCGGCGCGACTTGCCTGCACCAATCGCTCGTGCGCCCGCCTTCATGCAGCGCGATGTCCGTATCGATCCATGACCCATCTGCCGCGATCGCGCGCACTGTATAGACGGGTTTGTGCCAGGAAACCGCGCCATCTGGCCAATGCGTGACGCCGCGATCGTCGCGTGTCGGCCAGTCCGCACCGTCCGGCCCAAAGAGCAACCTGAAATGCAGCCCCGCCTTGTCCGCGAGAAAGGCGGTGAAATCACCCTCCAGCCGCACGCGTTGGAAATTAGGCGAGATACGGGTGCTCGCTTTGACATGGGCGACCCGCTGGTTGAGTGGCACCCGGCTTGCCGGGCTGTCCCATGTCATGTCGGCGTCAAAGCCGAAACTTTCGATCCGTTGCGCATAAAGGTCGGTTAGAACCTGAAGTTCGGCATCTGATCCAGCGCTAAAGATGATATCGGCGCCGGTGCCTTTTTTGCTGAATGTCACATGTCCCAGCGGTGCTGCGATTTTGCAGGTCTGACCCAGACGCTGCACCTCAAATCCGTTCTTCTCAGCCATCTCCGCTAGTGGCGTGATCAGACCGGTCGGCTCGGTGTTCAAAAAGGCGTGGTGCTCGGGCATCGTCGGTCCCGTTTCAAGTTGTGTTGAGTTTTGCAAGGATGTCAGACAGACCAGACCGCCAATCGGGGCGGGGCACGCCAAACACCTCTTGAACTGCTGTGCAATCCATTCGGGAATTCAACGGCCGTTTTGCCGGGGTGGGATAGTCGGAAGAGGGGATATCCGTGACCGTGCAAGACAGGTTGGCCTGAGCGAAAATCTCGCGCGCAAAATCGGCCCAGCTGACATCCGGCGCGCCGGCGAAATGATAGATCCCGGCCTTGTCTGGTGCATCACGCAACTGGCGCGCCATGGTCAAACAGGCATCCGCAATCGGTGCCGCAGGCGTCGGGCCGCCTATCTGATCGGCCACGATGGTCAAACGCTCTCGCTCTGCGCCGAGGCGCAGCATGGTCTTGACGAAATTCGTCCCATGGGCGGAGACCACCCAAGAGGTGCGCAGGATCGCCGCCGCCCCGCC
>JBCCNY010000215.1:0-5911 GCA_039025595.1 Pseudomonadota bacterium
GATCAATTCGCCAAACTCGCCACCGATGACAGTAAGGCCATAAAAAGCAATGACTGTGGTCAGCGTCGCGCAAAACACAGGCAGCGCCATGCGCCCCGCCGCCCGTTCCGCGGCGACAACCGGTGCCTCGCGCAGTTTGCGCATCCGCGCATCGGCGTGTTCGCCAACAATGATGGCGTCATCGACAACAATTCCGATTGTAATGATCATTGCAAAGAGCGAGATCATATTGATGGTCAACCCAAAGGCATACATCAGCGCAAGACCGGTGAGCATCGCCACAGGTATGCCTGCGGCGACCCAAAACGCGGTCCGGGCGTTGAGGAAGAGAAACAACAGTGCCAACACCAGCGCAAGCCCGATGACGCCGTTGTCGACCAAGACGTTCAATCGGCTGGTTATGGCCTCAGTACGGGTGCGCACCAGATCAACTTTGATGCCTTCGGGCAATGTGGCTCGCATGTCAGCGACCACAGTTTCGACCGTGGCTTGCACGCCCAACGCATCGCCCTGTGCCGAGCGGTCCACTCGGATCACGATCGCCTGATCACTGCCGACAAGATAGGCGCGTTCCCGATCTGGCCCTTCCGGGCGGACCAAAGCCACGTCGCCCAAACGAAGCGTGCCCTCAGCGGGAGTTGATCTTAGCACGAGCGCACGAAGTTGTTCGACGCTGCGCTTTTCCACACCCACCCGGACGCGAGCCGTTCCATCGGTGACATCACCTGCCGGGTCGGTGTCAACCTCTTCAGCGATCAGCGCCGCAATCTCAGACAGGCTAATATCGTGTTCCATAAGCGCAGTTGTCGGCACTTCGACCAATATACGCGGATCGGCAAAACCGCGCATCGCTGTGCGGGTCACACCCGCATCGTAAAGACGGTTAACCAACTCATCGGCATAAAGCCCGAGTTGATCGAGCGATGTTGGGCCAGTGATTACGATGTCGGTGACCCTGTCTCTCCAGGTCGCGCGGGTGACCCGAGGCTCATCGGCATCGTCAGGCAGCTCGGTTTGCGCGTCGACGACAGCCTGTACGTCATCGGCTGCCCGGGCAATATCCCAACCCGGTTCGAAATCGAGCGTGATCGACGCGCTGTTTTCGCGGCTTAGTGCGACCGTCTCGCTGACGCCTTCGACATCTCGTAACGCGGGCGACAGAAGTCCGACGATGGCATGATCGATATCTTCGGCACTCGCTCCGTCCCAGGTCACCGACACGGACACGTTATCGACCACGACATCGGGGAAAAACTGCGTCTGCATGCGCGGGGCGGCGGCCAGCCCGGCAATCACAAGCATGACCATCAAGAGGTTCGCGGCCGTCGGATGACGGGTGAACCACGACAGAACACCACCACTTTTGCGACCGGAAGACTCCGGGGTCATCACAGGATTATCCCCCAATCCTCTGTTGCAGTCGTTCCACCGTTCTTACAGGAACCTCTGATCCGTTAAGCATTTTCAAAAGCTGGTCTTTGACCTGTTGGGTGAAGTCGGCGCTTTGCTTAACGTGGGCGATCAATCTATCCCGGAGGGTTGGATCGAGTGTCATCAGCAGGGATTTTGAACCATCCAGCTCCGGAGAGACCGCCTCTGCGCGCACCAAGACGCCTGGCCCCAAAACAGGATTGCGGTTCACCACAACCCGTGTTTCGTGCAGACCTTCGCCACTAACCAAAACGGTATCCCCTTGTCGCCGCAAGAGGTTGACGGGCAGAACCTCTAGGCGGTTTTCGGTCGTTACTGAGAGGACGGCATTGTCCGTTCCAAGAGCAGACGCAGGAAGGCTGGCAACGCCGTCAAGCGCGGGTTCAGTGACTTCGACGGTCACAAAATCTCCGGGCTTCAGACCTTGCGCGTCGCGAAGACGCGCATAGAGCTTCCGCCCGGTCTCGCCTGCGCCGACGGATGCGCTCGCCCGGCTGATCTGACCTGTCGCAACAAGCTCGACCCCAAAGGTTTCGAGCTTGACGCGCAACGGCCTGCTCTCAATCTGACCATCGTCGTCCAGCAGGCGGGCAAACTGCGCGGTGGATACGCGGAATGCGACATCGAGTTCTGCGTCGTCCACCAAAACAGCAATTTGTTCATTCTGGGTGATAAAACGGCCTTGAACCACTGTCACGTCGTCGAGGATGCCGTCAAACTCCGCGCGTATTGTCGTCTCATCCAGTCGCTTTTGCGCCTCTTTCAGTGCGATCTGAGCGCGTGCCAAACGTGTCAGCGCTTGATCGACGCGGGATTCTGCGGCCAGCTCGGCCTGGCGCCGTGTGAGGACCGATTGGTCCGCCTGAAAAGCCTCTAACTCGGCCATTTCAACAGCAGCGGAGCTACCGACACCGCGTGTTTCCAGGTCCTTTTGCCGATCGAGCGCGCGGTTACGCAAGCTCGATTGCTGTCGGGCCGCGTTCAACTCGTCGCGCGCTAGGATCAACCCGCGTTCCGCCTCTTTCACCTCGGCTTCGGCATCGGTAAGATCGGCGGCGCTGCGATCGAGAGCGAATTGCGCCTCCGCCGGGTCAATCTGCGCCAGAAATTGTCCGGCCTCAACGCGCACACCATTTTCCAAGGCCTCTGACACCGTCACCAGAGTTCCCCCGGAGCGTGTACGAATATCCAGTGTGCGATTGCTTTCAATCTCGCCGTAGGCGGTCAGTACAGGGCTGTAGGTTTCCAGTCTGGCGGTCACCACATTGACAACGAAGGCGCGCTCGATGCGCGGAGGTTTCTTCGTCGAAGACACGGCCTGCTCGTGCACCGCCGTGAAGGTCGTGTATCCGGCGTAAAACAGCAAGCCCGCAGTGAGCGATAGCAAGAGTAACCCGGTCAAACTTTGGCGCAAGAAGCGCATGTGATCATCCTTGGCAAGTCTGCCTCAGCAGACGGGCTTCCATTTCAGATGCGTATATTCTGACACACTTTCACTGATACTACGTTGAGTTTCATCACTTCCGTCGCAGATGCTCATCCAAACGTGGCATGATTTCGACGAAATTGCAGGGATTGTGTCGAAAATCAAATTGCCACTTCAGAATCTCGTCCCATGCATCCTTGCAGGCGCCAGGGCTGCCAGGTAGGGCAAAGAGATAAGTGCCGCCGGCGACGCCGCCCGTGGCGCGGGACTGGACCGCGCTTGTGCCGATTTTCTTCATCGAAACGACGGTGAAAACGGTGCCGAAGGCGTCGATCTCTTTCTCGTAGACATCGCGATGCGCCTCAACCGTGACGTCGCGGCCTGTCAATCCGGTGCCGCCCGTGCTGATCACGACATCAATGTCGGGATTTTTGATCCATTCCCGCAATTGGTTTGCAATTTCGATCCGTTCGTCACGGATAATCTGCCTATCCGCCAGAATGTGGCCCGCCTTGTCTATACGTGCCGATAGAACGTCGCCTGACCTGTCCTGCGTCGTGTCACGCGTGTCGCTGACTGTTAGCAGAGCAATGCGAATGGGTACAAAGCTTTTGCTGTCATCAATTTGGGACATGTATCGCGATCACTCCGTTGATAGATCGAACCAGTTGGATCTAGGGCCAAGATTGACAACCTGGCTTCGCCCGATCGTCCCCTCTTCACCCCAAGAATCATGAATATGACCGCAAACGACCAAGCGCGGTTGCAGACGGGCAACCGCCTCTCGCAGCGCTTCAGACCCAACCGAAGCGCCCGTCGAGGTCCGATCCGCGACGCCTTTGGGCGGCGAGTGGAAGATGAGGATATCGGCCGCCTGGCATGGGGCTAGCAACATATCAGCGTCACTCTCAGAGAGATCGCATGACCAATCCCCAAAGGGTGTAGGCGGGATACCATAGCCCAACCCGAAGACCTGGAGCCCGTCGATCTCTATCCCGCTCCCGTGTAGCG
The DNA here is from genome assembly GCA_039025595.1 of Pseudomonadota bacterium. Lineage (GTDB taxonomy): Bacteria > Pseudomonadota > Alphaproteobacteria > Rhodobacterales > Rhodobacteraceae > Roseovarius. The sequence continues at coordinate 3,869 of JBCCNY010000215.1, forward strand.
TATGCATGTTGGACGGTGCGGCCAGTCTCAGTTCTTCGATGCTCTCGGCATTGCCGGGCACTGCGACAATTGGTGCAGCAATACCGTTCAGCATTGCCATGGCGAGATCCAGACCCTGACGTTGGTTACAGAAATCTCCCGCCGCAATCACAAGATCTGCATCTTTGCTGGCGTCGACCAGAGCCGCAGCTTTGTTCCGCGCAAGATGGAGGTCGGAAAACGCGAGGATCTTCATGGATTCAGCTTTGCGTCCAGCGATAACAAATCCGCCCAGGCCGCCCCTTTGGCTGCCGGACTGCGCAACAGATAAGCGGGATGAAACATCGGGATCGCGGGCACACCATAGGCCTCCATCCACTGTCCTCGAAGGCGTGTAATGCCTCGGCGACCGAGGCCCGCTTCACAACTGATATTGCCCATAAGAACCACAATCTCGGGTTGGGCCAACGCTACGTGACGCTCGACAAAGGGACGCATCATGGCGATTTCTTCCTTCGTCGGATCGCGATTCTGCGGCGGACGCCAGGGCAGAACATTTGTGATGTACACGGCCTTAGACGGGTCCTCTGCCTGCCGGTTCAACCCGATGGCTGCCAGCATCTTGTCGAGCAACTGACCCGCACGACCGACAAAAGGTTTACCCTGCAGATCCTCGTCACGTCCCGGCGCTTCGCCGATAATCATCACGCGCGCAGAGGCGGAGCCATCGCAAAACACAAGATTGCGCGCCCCACGCCTCAACTCACAATGATCGAAAGCCTCAAGCGTCGCATGGAGCGTTGCCAAATCCTGTGCTCCGCTCGCCGCAGTCTTTGCGATTGCAACGGGATCGAGCGCGCTGCCGCGCATGGACGCCGGTGCACCAAGCGGCAGTTCTGCGGGCGATTCTACGGGCGACGTAGCCGGCTTTGTGGAGCGATCCGCTAAATCGTAACGATTGACCGGCATATCTTGGATCGCTTCGTCAGCACCCAGCTCAATTTGCCAGTTCAGCAGAGCCAGGTCGCTGCTCGAATCGCTCTCTTGTGTCATTCGCTAAATCTAGCGCTCCAGCCAAGTTACAGAAACCTGATTTGTCAAAGCACTTTAGCTGTCCTTTGCCGATTGCCCCGTCAGTTACGATTTTCTATAAGCCGAGGCGATGACGATGAATGGGGAGCGGATGGCATTCGATCACCAGCACCTGCTAGGAATAGAGGCGCTTAACTGCGACGACATTACTGTCCTTTTGGATCTGGCCGATCAATATGTGGCACTCAACCGTCGCGCGGTGAAACACAGCGATGCTCTGGCGGGTCTGACCCAGATCAACATGTTCTTCGAAAATTCAACGCGCACGCAGTCCAGCTTTGAGCTGGCGGGCAAGCGGTTGGGAGCGGATGTGATGAATATGGCGATGCAGGCCTCCTCCATTCGCAAGGGCGAGACGCTCATCGACACGGCGCTGACCCTGAATGCGATGCATCCTGACTTGCTGATCGTCCGGCATCCGCAATCAGGGGCCGTCGACCTCTTGGCGCAAAAGGTCAATTGCGCTGTGATCAATGCCGGCGACGGCAAGCACGAGCATCCCACGCAAGCTTTGCTCGACGCCTTGACGATTCGCCGCGCCAAGAAACGCCTAACGGGCCTGACCGTCGCGATCTGCGGCGATATCGCCCATTCTCGGGTTGCGCGGTCAAACATTGCCCTGCTGATCCGCATGGGAAACACGGTCCGCCTGATCGGCCCTCAAACGCTGATGCCTGCGGGGATCGAGGCTACTGGCGCCAAGGTCTTTGCATCGATGAGCGACGGGCTGAAGGATGCCGACGTGGTCATGATGCTGCGCCTTCAAAAAGAGCGAATGGATGGCGGATTTATTCCTTCAGAGCGCGAGTACTATCATCGCTATGGCCTTGATGCTGCGAAGGTCGCAGCGGCCCAACCCGACGCAATCGTCATGCATCCGGGTCCGATGAACAGGGGCGTGGAAATTGACGGCGATCTCGCCGATGACATCAACCGGTCGGTGATTCAGGAACAGGTGGAAATGGGCGTGGC
>JBCCNY010000216.1:0-5897 GCA_039025595.1 Pseudomonadota bacterium
AGATAAGCCGGGTTGTCATCGGGCGTGCCTTGCAAAAACGCGCGGTCGACTTGCCTGATGTAACGGTGCCAAAAGGATTTGGTGAACTGGACAAGCAGGCTGCCTCCTTGGTAGCGCAGTAAGGCTGTATCGAAAGAGATACATGCACGCTAACCGTCTTTGCAGATGTCGGGCGATCTGTTGATCCTCCATGATTGAAATGTGGCCGGATCGCCTGAACATAGACAACCTTGAGCGCGTTGATTCAGTCTTCGGCCTTACAGGTGAATTGGCACTAAACTGGCAGTGTTCTTAAAGTTGTTGCGCTTTTGTTTCACAGACGGCCCGGAATATGACAAAAACGGTGAGCAAATCAGCTCCGACATGTGTCCGTTGGATGGTCTTGGACACGCGCGGCTAAGATACGCGGAACCAAAAGACGGTTATTATCCCGAAAAGCAGTTGCAGATCTTGGAGCGTTGGCGCGCTTCGAAAACTTGGCCAAAGGCTATCTTGGACGCAATGCAGGTGCGGACCAATCTCCAAAGCGCTGCTTGGCGCGACATGTGTACTGCGGCTTTGGGGGCGCGTGCTGTCTATTCTGCCCGTAAGCAATTGTACATGGAAGACATATTGCTTCTCGCTATTTACGATAAGAAACCTTGGTTGTTGTTCCGATCAGCAGCCTACACTCTTTGGGATACTCATGCGCAATTTACCTGTTTCGGCGGGATTGGCGCTGCCTCCACGCTGTCTTTGTTTGATTTCGGTGTCCCCAAAGATCGCTAACACGAAGACTTTGCCCCCTTCGACAATATCCGCAGGTGGTCCGGCGCATTCCGATGCCCAAATCTGTCATTTTGGAATCGGCCTAGCCTTTAATCTCTCATTGGAGTGAAAAACAGGGTCGCAAGGGCAGGGCGCAGCGCAACAATCCCACGCTTAAACTTTGCTTCAAATCAAACATACGCCGAGCGGCGGCCAACTCGCGCAGAGCCACCTTAGGTGCAGACGGCAAGGAAAACCAGAGATGTGATCGTTAGTGAACATGCTAACTTTTGGAAGAAACCTGCTGGCTTGCGTGCAAAACAGAAGTGTCCTTTGTCTGTTGCTCGCAAACACATTAAGTAAATCGGTCGGAGTTTTGACCGCACTGCAGCGAGAAAAGCGGGGTTTCGATCCGACCGCAGCAGTGTTGGCGTTTACTCTGTCCAAGATCCCAATGGAGCGGCTGTACAAATTGATGTGCCCAAACGCAGTAACCGTCACAACGCAAGTCTTCCAGCCAAGATGCAGCGATCCCTTTATCTGGAACTACCCGCACATTCTAAACAGACGTGGCAATAGCCTAGTCGGAAGATACAGAACTCGAACAGTAAGGCGAATTGATGCCTACAGCCACTTCCGTTAGAGATTCGAATTAAGACGAATAATCAAAAGGCTGCGTCATGGGCCACGAGGGGGCACTACTCTTTCTGATCGCGTTGCTGCCCTTCGTCGGGGCGCTGTTGCCGGGTCTTATGATCCGGGCAGGTCGCAACGTTTGCGCGATTGCCACGGCGGTACCGACCATCCTCGCGCTTACGATGCTTCTTATCCTGGCACCCGCTGTTTTGCGTGGCGAGGTTGTCCAGGCAGAGATAGACTGGCTTCCGCAGCTTGGTCTTTCCGCGTCTTTTTTCCTCGACGGCCTGGGACTTCTCTTTGCCGGGATGATTCTGGGTGTTGGGCTGCTGATCACGCTTTACGCTCGGTTCTATCTCTCGGGTGAAGATCCGATGGGGCAGTTCTACACCTATTTGCTACTGTTCCAGGGCGCGATGTTGGGCATTGTGATCTCGGACAACATTCTGCTTTTGCTCATTTTTTGGGAGCTCACCTCACTCAGTTCTTTCCTGTTGATCGGGTATTGGAAGCACCTTCCCGAGGGGCGTCAGGGCGCGCGGATGGCTCTTGCCGTCACAGGCGGCGGCGGGCTGGCGATGATCGCGGGAATGCTGATCCTCGGTAATATCGTGGGCAGCTATAATCTGACCGATATCCTTCAAGCGGGCGACGCGATCCGCGCCTCAGATTGGTATCTGCCCGCGCTGATCCTTATTCTACTTGGAGCCTTCACCAAGTCCGCACAGTTCCCGTTCCACTTCTGGCTGCCGCATGCCATGGCCGCGCCAACGCCCGTCTCGGCCTATTTGCACTCTGCGACGATGGTCAAGGCGGGCGTGTTCTTGATGGCTCGTATGTGGCCCGTGCTCTCCGGGACGGATGCCTGGTTTTACATCGTTGCGACCACTGGCTTGGTGACCATGGTTCTGGGTGCGCTGATTGCTCTGTTCAAGGACGACTTGAAGGCGCTGCTTGCCTTCTCGACGGTCAGCCATCTGGGCCTTTTGACCATGCTTCTGGGCTTTGGAACCGAAGCGGCAGCCGTTGCAGCCGTCTTTCACATCATCAATCACCTGACTTTTAAGGCCGCGCTCTTTATGACTGCAGGCATTGTCGATCACGAGACCCATACGCGGGACATCAAGCGGTTGGGTGGGTTGCGCCATCTTATGCCAATCACCTTCCTGATTGGCACGGTCGCCGCCTTGTCCATGGCAGGCATCCCGCTGTTCAATGGGTTTCTGTCCAAGGAAATGATGCTGGAAGAAGCCGCGCATACGGACTGGCTGGGCAGCCATTATGCTGTTCCGATCGTTGCCACGCTCGGCGCGCTTCTCTCTGTCGCCTACTCGTTCCGCTTCGTGGCTCATGTGTTCCTGGGCCCTGTCCGCGATGACTATCCGCATCACCCGCATGACCCGCCTTTTGGCATGTGGGCTGCACCGGCGCTCTTGGTAGTGCTGGTGATTGCGATCGGGCTCGCCCCCTTTCTCGCAGAGGGGATCGTAACCGCCGCAGCCAATGCCGTGACCGGTGCCGACCTTCATCCGCATCTCAAGATCTGGCACGGGTTTACCCCGGCCCTGTGGATGTCCTTTACCGCCACGATCGGGGGCGCAACCCTGCTTTTCCTGCACAGACCGCTCAACAAGGTTTGGAACCAAGCGCCAAGGCCTGAGGCGAAGGCCATCTTTGACCGGGTGGTTGCCTTTCTCGTTTCGGTAAGCCGCGCCATCACGGAAATCAGCCACAACGGCGCAATCAGTCGTTACCTGGCTATTTTCACGGTAACCTCCGTGGCAATGGGTTGGCTTGCCTATTCGTCGAGCGACCTTCCGGCCCAAACGCGGGGCCTCTTGCCGGTTGCGCCAGTGATCGCCGTGGGTTGGTTCATGCTGCTCGTGGCGACAATCTCCGTGGTCAGTATGCACCACAGGCGTTTTCGCGCCTTGATCCTGGTCGGGATCATCGGCCTTACAATTTCCGCAGGATTCGCCTATCTGTCCGCGCCTGATCTCGCACTTACGCAGATTTCGGTCGAGACGGTGACAATCATGTTGCTGCTTTTGGCCCTGCATTTCATGCCAAAAGAGACACCGAAGGAAAGCTCAGCCGGTCTCAGACTGCGAGACGCCGTGATCGCTCTGGGTGCCGGTGGCGGCGTGGCGGCGCTGTCTTTTGCATTCATGAGACGCGATATCGATACGATCTCGGACTACCACGTCGCCAACAGCTATGAAGGCGGCGGAGGTACAAACGTGGTCAACGTGATTCTTGTCGATTTCAGAGGCTACGATACGTTCGGCGAGATCATCGTGCTCGGGATCGCGGGACTTGTGATTTTCGCGCTGATGCACGCCCTTCTGGACGGGCCTGCGGCTAGACGTTTGAAAAATGTAGATTACTCTCAGGACCGGTCCCGCGACCGTCACCCGTTGATGATGGTTGTGGTCACACGCATCCTGATGCCGATTGCAGTTGTCGTTGGTCTCTACATTTTCCTGCGGGGTCACAATCAGCCCGGAGGCGGCTTCGTCGCGGGACTCGTGATCGCGATTGCCTTGCTGATGCAGTATATGGCCTCTGGTTTTGCCTGGACACAGGAGCGCAAGCGTATCGAGTATCACACGATGATCGGCCTTGGCGTGGTCATCGCGGGATTGACAGGCGCAGGCGCATGGCTCGCCGGGGCGCCCTTCCTGACAAGCGCATTTACCTATGTCCATTTGCCGCCGATCGAAGAATTCGAGCTGGCGACCGCGATGCTCTTTGATCTCGGCGTGTTCCTGACCGTTCTGGGGGCCGTGATGCTGATGCTCTACAGCCTCAGCCGCATTGCGCGTTTCGCCGGGGAGACGGTCAATGTCGAACCAATGAGCTACGACCCGGGCGAGCATATCGAAGAAGAGGCGGGGCGCTAAAATGGAAATCGTTATCGCAAGCAGCATCGGTGTCTTGACGGCCGGCGGGGTTTACCTGCTCCTGCGGCTTAGGACGTTTCCGGTTATTCTCGGCCTTGCACTTTTGTCTTATGCGGTGAACGTCTTCTTGTTTTCCAGCGGACGGCTGGCGATCGACCAGTCGCCCATCCTGTCGAAATATGGCGAGGCAAGCTATACCGACCCGCTACCGCAAGCTCTGGTGCTGACGGCCATTGTCATATCGTTCGGAATGACGGCCGTTTTGGTCATGATCGGTCTTGGCGCTTATCTCGAAGCGGAAAGTGACCGCATCGACATCGATCCCAACGAAGAAACCTCTCGGGCCGGGGAGCGCACGTGATGCACTGGATCATTATGCCTGTTGTGCTTCCGGCCTTGCTTGCACCGCTTATTGGGTTTGTGATGCGCCACGACATCACGTTGGCGCGCACGGCATCCGTGGCTGGAACGGTTGCTTTGCTGGCCATAGCACTGGGCCTTGCCACCCTCGCCGCCAACGGGACGACCCATGTTTATCGACTGGGCGACTGGCCGGCGCCTTTCGGCATTGTCCTCGTGCTCGACCGTCTCTCTGCGCTGATGGTATTGTTGACGTCGACACTGGCTTTGATCGTACTGATCCACGCTATTGCAACCGACTGGGACGCAAGGGGAAGGCATTTTCACGCGCTTTTCCAATTTCAGTTGATGGGGATTTGCGGCGCGTTCCTCACTGGCGACATCTTCAACCTCTTCGTTTTCTTTGAGGTGCTTCTGATCGCCTCCTACGGTCTGATGATCCATTCTGGCGGAAAGGACCGGATGCGCGCCGGGTTGCAATATGTCGTCATGAACCTCGCCGGGTCCACTTTGTTTCTTTTCGCACTTGGCACGCTCTATGCCTCTACGGGCACGCTAAACATCGCGGATCTGGCCGCGCGTATCCCGGAAATCCTGGCAGATGAGGCGGCGCTCGTTCGTGTTGCCGCCATCCTTTTGATGATCGTCTTCGCGGTAAAGGCGGCGCTCTTTCCGGTACAATTCTGGCTCCCGGGAACCTATGCCAACGCGCCCGCCCCGGTGGCTGCCCTCTTTGCGATCATGACCAAGGTCGGTGCCTACGCGATCCTGCGGATCCATACGACAGCCTTCGGTCCGGGGATCGCAGGGACTGAAGATCTAGCCGGCACATGGCTTTTTCCGGCGGCGATCGCGACGATCGCGGTGGGCGCGTTCGGGGTGCTCGGGGCTCGGCGCTTGATGCCGTTGATTGCATTTTCGGTCGTGGGGTCCATGGGGACGCTGCTGGTCGCCGTGGCGGCATTTTCGACAACGGCCACGACCGCCGCGCTCTATTACATGCTTCATTCGACCTTCGCAGCCGCCTGTTTATTCCTTATCGCCGACCTAGTCGTCTCACGGCGCTCGGCAGATACGCTCAGCGCAGAGCCGCCCACAGCGCAGAACGGTCTTTTCGCGGCTTTGTTTTTTGCTGCGGCCATTGCCATGGCGGGGATGCCGCCGCTGAGCGGATTTCTGGGCAAGCTCCTGGTGCTTGACGCAATGAAGGACCCGGCTTTCATAGGGTGGGCGTGGACGGCGATTTTGGCG
>JBCCNY010000217.1:0-5877 GCA_039025595.1 Pseudomonadota bacterium
AGAACGCCCGCCACGAAAGCGATCGCGCACAGGACGGCCAGGCGGATTAAACCAAACATGTTAGCGCCTCTCGATTGGCATTTGACCGCGCCGGGTTTCCCAACCGGCGCGTTCAAGTTCCGGCGTATCATCCGATTGCTCTGGCCACCCCACGCACAGATAGGCGATCAAGCGCCAGGCCTCTGGCACAGCGAGATCCCGAGAGAGCCGCACCGGATCGAGCACGGACACCCAGCCCACGCCAAGACCCCGAGCCCGGGCCGCCAACCAGAATTGCATTATCGCAGAGACAACGGAAAACTGCCGCATCTCGGGCATTGTCGCCGCGCCCAGACGCTCGCCTTTGTCAGTGGCCTCATCGCAAAAGATGGCGAGCTGTATGGGCGCCTCTTTCATTCCAGAGAGTTTCAACGTCGAATAGAGCTTCGCCCGATCGCCTCTATATCCCGACAACGCCTCGGTATTGGCCGCCTCGAAATTGTGTAAGGCGGCGTGCCTTGCATCCGGACTGTCCAGCCGTATCAGCCTCCAAGGCTCGCTCAAGCCCACCGATGGCGCGCAATTAAACGCGTTCAGACATGCGTCGAGAACGCCCTCGTCCACCGGATCTGTGCGAAAGCGGCGCACATCGCGCCGCCACGCCATCAAGGTGTCGAGTTCGGTCTGAAATTCAGGCGAGAAAGCCTGCATGTCTGACGATCCCGCTCAGCTTTCTTCGCTGGCCGCTTCCTCTGCAGGAGCCTCTTCTGCCGCTGCTTCCTCTACGGGAGCCTCCTCTGCGGGCGCCTCTGGCTCCGCGGCGGCTTCTTTAGCCGCTTCTTCAGCCTCAGCCGCTTTGGCGGCTTTTTCCTCGGCGCGGTCTTTGGCCTTCTGGCCGGGTTCGGCTTTCTTGGGGTTATTGCGTTCTGTCTTCTCGGCAGCGCCCGCAGCCTCGAGGAAGCGAGAGATCCGGTCCGTGGGCTGCGCGCCCTTGTCTAACCAGTACTGGATGCGCTCCATGTTCATTTTAACGCGGTCTTCGCTGTCCTTTGGGAGAAGCGGGTTATACGTGCCCAGCTTTTCGATAAAGCGCCCGTCGCGTGGCATGCGCGAGTCGGCCGCAACGATGCGGTAAAACGGGCGTTTCTTGCTGCCCCCACGGGCGAGACGGATTTTCATGGCCATTGGTTATCTCCTTTGAATGGCGGTCTTGGGCGGGATCATCCGCCTCAGGATTGGTGCTTTCGGTGATGCTGAATGACTTCAGCGATGATGAAATTCAGGACTTTCTTGGCGAATTCCGGGTCGAGATCCGCGCGCGATGCCAGATCTTCGAGCCGAGCGATCTGGCTCGCCTCCCGGGCTGGGTCGGAGGGCGGCAAATCGTATTCTGCCTTGAGCTGCCCAACGGCCTGCGTGTGCTTGAACCGTTCGCCCAAGGTATAGACGAGGATCGCATCCAGCCGGTCGATACTGTCGCGGTGGTCTTTCAGGAGTACCGCGGCGCGTGTGACAGCGTCAGTTGCAGAGGTATCAGTCAATGGCCCATCCTTTCGGTTTGAACAGCGGATCGGCGTAATGCGCCAGCTCAAGCTCTATCCCGTCGCGAATTTGCCCGCTCAACAGCACATCCGGCGCAGGATGGCGGTAGACCGCGTCAGATCCGTCAATGGTGGTTGCATCAGGGTCCTTCTTGCAGCCCAGTCGTTCGGCTAGACGGATCGAGTCGAGATTTTTGGGATCCAGATAGCTGACTGCGCCCGACCAGCCATGGGCATAAAAGAAGGTGCGCACGGCATGTGCCGCCTCCAGCGCGTAGCCCTTGCCGCCTTTGTCGGGCCAAATGATCCAGGCGATCTCTCGCTCCGGCCATTGCGCCGGGTACCAGCCGCCGGCCATGCCATAGGTTTCATCGGTGGCCTTATCGTGGATCATCCACATGCCAAAGCCACGGATTTCCCAATGTCCGATCTCTGCAGCATAAAGCATCCAGGTCTCATAAGGGTTGAGCGGGCCGCCCATGAAGCGCGATCTGTAGGAGGCGAATGTCGCCTTGAAATTCGGATAGTCCCCTGGCGCAGGTCCACGCAGCACCAGACGCCGCGTTGTCAGAACGGGAATGTCACGATGGCCCATCTAATGCGCCTCCGGTCCGGCATAGCGAAAAACGAGACAGGGGTCGTCCTCTGCCGCGACGAGAGCCTCGGCCTTCGCGTCGCGTGTTCCCCCTAAGCGCTGGGACAGAGCGATAGATCGGCTGTTGGCGGCATCGACATAGCTGACCAGCGACGATAGCTCGAATTCGGCCAGCGCGTAGTTGCGCACCGCCTCACTTGCTTCAAAGGCAAATCCTCTGCCCTCAGCTTTTTGCGAGACAACGTAGCCCAGTTCTGGCTCGTGATCTCCGGGTTCGGCCCCGATTTGGAAAAACCCCACGATCTCGTCGGTTTCTTTATCGACCGCTGTCCAGGCGCCGAACCCGCTGAGATACCAGGTGGCTGTTAGCTGAAGGAACTCGCCCCAAACCTCATCGCGTGTTTTGCAGTTGCCGTAAAACCGTCCCCTGGGGCCTAGCAACATGTCCGCCATGGCGTTGAAATCTTCCATGCGCGGGGCGCGCAGGATCAGACGCTCGGTTTCCAGCACCGGGACCAGGGCCTGCATCTTCCTGGCCAGCGCGGCGGTGGGTCCGCTTGATGGGGTCTCATGGAACGCCGTCATCGCGAGGCCAATCTCGGGTTGGGGTGGCGATAGACCAATGTGCCGTCCCAGTCCGGCAGATCGGGAAACGCCGCGTCAGTGTCGAGAGTGCAGCCCAACCGCTTTGCCACGGCGAGTGAACGGGCATTGTCCGGATCGATGTAGCTTACTGCCGTTTCCCAGCCGAGCACCTCAAAGGCATAGCGACGCGCCGCCAACGCGGCCTCGGTCACGTAGCCGTGGCCTTCGTGTTGCGGTTGCCACAGCCCCCAGCCGATTTCATTTTCAGGCCAGCCCTCTGGTCGAAATGGGCCGACATCGCCAATCGCCTCATCGGTGCTCTTGAGGCAGATTACAAAGAGCCCGAAGCCGCGTACCGCCCAGTGACCAATAAGATGACAACAATGCGTCCAGGCATCGTGGCGGCTATAGGGCCCGCCCATAAAGACCGAACGGTCCGTGATCAGATATTCGACACCCGGTTCGACATCTCGCGTCTCGAACGGTCGCAGGATCAGACGCTCGGTGTGCAAAATCGGTCTGTCTACCGTGCCGCTCACACGCCGACCTCCGCGCGATCATTCGGATCGATTCCCAACTCCATCGGAGAGGGATGACGGTAGAGATGTTCGGCGCCCATCTCGACATTGTCGTAAGCCTTCTCAAACTGTGCGCCCAAACGTTCCGCCAGGGCGACAGATCGGGCATTGCCGGGGACGATGTTCGAAGTGAGCGTGGTCATCCCGAGATCTTCATAGGCCCAGCGGCGCGCGCGCTCTGCACCTTCAAATGCGATCCCCCGTCCTTCGAACCCTTCGTAGAGCAGCCAGCCAACCTCTGGCTCCGGCCAGCCTTCGGGATTCCAGATCCCCGTCAGACCACATGGTTTGCCGGTCTCTTTCCACTCCATGGTGAAGTAGCCATAGCCGCGTAGCGCCCAATGCCCGATGGAGAGCGCAAACCAGCGCCACGCCTTGGGACGGTCTTTCTCTGTTCCAAAACCCCAGGACCGATCGTGATCGAGCAGAAACGCGCAAAGCGGCTCAAAATCATCGGGTTCTGGTCCGCGCAAGATCAGCCGGGGGGTTTCCAGCGTCGGAATGACCAGCGACAGCGTCATTGCATCACCCGGTTATGGCGGTAAACCACATCCTCGGGATCGACCTTTTGCGCTGTCTTGTCTTCGGTCGCGCCCAGCCGTTCCGCCACCGCAATCGAACGCGCGTTATCGCGGTCAATGTAGCTGACCAGCGATTTGAACCCGTGCGTCTCAAACGCCCAATCCCGCGCGACCGTTGCCGCTTCGGTGATATAGCCGTTCCCTTCATGGCCGTCGTAGAGATGCCAGCCCAACTCAATCTCGGGCTGTTCAACGTGTTTCAGAACCGCCACAGCGCCTAAGAGCGCACCATCTTTTTTACGTAAGACATGCCAAGGGCCATAGCCGAAGAGTGCCCACAAACCGATCTCTGCTGCGAATTCGCGCCAAGCTCTAAGCTCGTCCAATTCGCCCATAAACCGCGCGCGGGAGCTACCAAACAGATCGCGATAGGTCGAAAACTCCGCGTGCAGGGGGAGTCTGAGGCGCAACCGCTCTGTCTCGAGCTCGGGAACTTCGACCAGATGCGACATCATTTATTTCTTCTTACCAAACCCACTAAGCCCAGGTGGCAATTGCATTCCGCCGCCGCCGAGGCCGGGAAGACCGCCGGGCAAACCCTTGCCCATCTGCTTGGCCGCCTGTTCCAGCGTCTTGGCGTCCATACCGGCCATCATGTCTTCGGGAGAGCCGCCACTCTTGCCGCCAAACATGCCGCCCATCGCCTGTTTCAGCAGTCCGCCTTTGCCCATCTTACCCATCTTTTTCATCATGTCGGACATCTGACGGTGCATCTTCAGCAGCTTGTTGAGCTCTGACACCTCTTGGCCAGACCCGGCGGCGATGCGCTTCTTTCGGCTGGCTTGCAGAAGCTTGGGATTGGCGCGCTCTTTCTTGGTCATCGACTGGATAAGCGCGATCTGGCGGGCGAGGATCTTGTCGTCGATGCCTGCGCTTTCCATTTGCTTGGACATTTTTGCAGCGCCCGGCAGCATCGCCATCATGCCTTCCATGCCGCCCATCTTCTGCATCTGTTCAAGCTGCGCCTTCAGATCGTTCATGTTGAACTGACCTTTGGTGAAGCGGCGCATCATCTTTTCGGCCTGTTCGGCCTCGAGCGTTTCCTGCGCTTTTTCCACCAGGCTGACGATGTCGCCCATGCCGAGGATACGGCCCGCGATGCGCTCGGGCTCGAAGGTCTCGATGGCGTCCATCTTCTCGCCAAGACCCACGAAACGGATCGGTTTGCCCGTCACCGCCCGCATCGAAAGCGCCGCGCCGCCGCGGCCGTCGCCATCCATCCGGGTCAGCACGACGCCAGAGACGCCGATCTTGTCATCGAATTCGGTCGCCACGTTCACCGCGTCCTGACCGGTGAGGCCATCGACCACCAAAAGCGTTTCTCGCGGGTTGGCCACGTCCCGCACGGCGGCGGCCTGCGCGATCAACTCCTGATCGATATGCAAACGACCGGCCGTGTCGAGCATATAGACGTCATAACCCCCAAGCCCCGCCTGCGTCTTGGCGCGCTTGGCGATGGCAACAGGATCTTCGCCCTTCACGATGTTCAGCGTATCGACGCCGATCTGCTGGCCCAGAATAGCCAGCTGTTCCATCGCGGCCGGACGATTGACGTCGAGCGAGGCCATCAGCACGCGCTTGCCGTCTTTTTCCTTGAGCCGTTTGGCGAGCTTGGCGGTGGTGGTCGTCTTACCGGAACCCTGCAAACCCACCATCAGGATCGGGGCAGGCGGGTTATCGATCTTGAGCGCGCCCGGGTCTTCTTCTCCGGTCAGAGTCGAGACCAGCGCGTCATGGACGATCTTGACCACCTGTTGGCCGGGCGTGACGGATTTGGTCACCGCCTGACCTGTTGCGGCCTCTTGAACGCGAGCGATGAAATCACGCGCGACCGGCAGGGAGACGTCGGCCTCCAGCAAGGCAACGCGGACCTCACGCAACGCCGTCTTCACATCATCTTCGGACAGCGCGCCCTGCTTCGTCAGCCGGTCGAAGACGCCAGAGAGGCGTTCGGATAGATTTTCAAACATGCCTCGGCCTCCTTCACCGGTTGCGGTCATGTCCTCCCAACATAGGGA
>JBCCNY010000218.1:0-5843 GCA_039025595.1 Pseudomonadota bacterium
CCGCGCTCCAGTACCCAGACGTCAGGGATCGCGAGGTCACGCAACACGCGCGCCACGCCTAGCCCGGCGGGACCTGCGCCGACAATGGCAACCCTAACATGGCTTGGAAAACCAATTTGCCCGTTCATGATCATAAGATCCATTCATCCTCTTTTTTTGAGCTCTGTCATTATTGAGCTCTGTAGCCCGCTATTCGCACCACCGCTGCTTACACCGGTCTGTTTGTTGGACTGCGATGAAATATTCGAAAGAGGCGATTTTGGCCGAAGCCGGACAGCATCCCGAAGCACCACCAGCACGTTTGTAACAAAATAACATTTTCATGTTCGCCATCAACACCTGTCTATACCAAGGTCACCTTTGGTCGCAGGTCGCGTCAACGCTCTTGCCCAAAACTCTGGAGCGTTGGCGTTTTTGACCTGCTTCGTGTTGCCTCCCCAAAATGCGCTGATATGTTATAGCATAACGTTTGACCCAGCTAGGAGCTTCTCCATGCCAGACACTCGCCTGCCTGTAACAGTTCTTTCCGGTTTTTTAGGAGCGGGAAAAACCACTTTGCTGAATCGTGTCTTGAATAATCGTGAAGGTCGCCGCGTGGCCGTGATTGTGAACGATATGTCGGAGGTTAATATCGACGCTGACCTTGTGCGCGCGGATACCGAACTTAGCCGGACGGATGAAGCGCTGGTCGAGATGTCCAATGGCTGCATTTGCTGCACGCTGCGCGACGACCTACTCGAAGAAGTTCGCAGACTGGCCGAGGATGGACGATTTGACTACCTGCTGATTGAATCAACGGGAATATCCGAGCCGCTTCCGGTCGCGGCAACCTTCGATTTCAGAGACGAATATGATGAAAGCCTGTCAGATGTCTCGCGTCTGGACACGATGGTCACCGTGGTCGACGCGGTGAATCTGCTGAAAGACTATACCAGCCATGATTTCCTCAGCGATCGCGGCGAGGCTGTGGGCGAAGACGATGAACGTGCGCTCGTGGATCTGTTGGTTGAACAGATTGAATTTGCCGATGTCGTGGTCCTCAACAAGGTGGCGGATGCCGGGGTTCATCGCACGAATGCCGCGCGTCAGATCATTCGCTCTCTAAATGCCGATGCAAAGATCATTGAGACCAACCACTCCAATGTGCCGAGCGATGCCATTCTCGACACAGGATTGTTTGACTTCGAAAAGGCACACGAACATCCGATGTGGGCCAAAGAGCTCTACGGCTTTGCCGATCACGTGCCAGAGACCGAGGAATACGGCGTATCAAGTTATGTCTACCGGGCGCGACAGCCTTTCGAGCCCGAGAAAATCCTGAACTTGCTCAATGGAACATTTCCGGGTGTGATGCGCGCGAAGGGGCATTTCTGGATTGCCACGCGCCCCACTTGGGTCGCCGAGTTCTCCTTGGCGGGATCCTTGTCATCGGTGAAGCCATTGGGCACGTGGTGGGCGTCTGTTCCAAAAGAGCGCTGGCCAACTCATGACACTGTGCGCGCCTATATGACATCCCACTGGCAAGAACCATGGGGCGATCGTCGTCAGGAACTCGTCTTTATCGGTGCAAATATTGATTGGCCCGCGCTCAAAGCAACGCTCGATTCCTGCCTTATACCCGAACATCTCGCTCCGGGTCCGGACGCGCTCCCTGACCTGCCAGATCCATTCCCAATGTGGCGACGCGCTGAGGAGGCGGCATGACACTTCACCAGGACGTTCGGCTTGACACAGCTCTGGGCGTTGGCATCTCGGCAACACCAAAGGGTTTGTCTTCGATCGAACACCCGACATGCGCAGCCTCGATCTGGCAGCGCCAACCTCTCAAGAGTTTTCAAGACTGGATCGACACTCTGACACCCGAGGATCTGCCCCGCGCCCGGATTATCCTACGCCCGGAGATGGTGCGCGATGCGATGACAGATCTCGTCCAGGTCGCCGGGCTTTCAGCTTGCGACGAGCGCACCATGCTTGTCGATGACGTTGCGGCGCTGGCCAACATTTTCGCAGGCGTCATGCGCGCCCCATATATCCGCCTGCGTATGGATGTGATCACAACTAACGCGTGCCGGAAGTTTCATGTCGATTCGGTCACCGCGCGGCTAATTTGCACGTACCGGGGCAGTGGGACGCAATACGGGATCGGAGTAATGGGCGACGAGCCGAGCGATGTCTTCAGCGTGCCGACCGGATCGCCCATGATCCTGCGCGGCACACTTTGGCCCGCGTCGCTGAAAGTCGGGCTTTTACATAGATCACCCCCGATTGAGGGAACGGGCGAGACGAGGCTTGTTCTTGTTCTCGATCCAGTCGCGGATCTGGAGACGGAGACGAACGAGCATTTCGTGCACTAAAAGGAAAAGAGGGAGTTCTGAGATGAAAACACGCGCCGCAATTGCCTGGGAGCCGAACAGGCCTCTAGAAATCGAAGAGATTGATCTGGAGGGTCCAAAAGAAGGCGAAGTTCTCATTCGGATTGTGACCACAAGCCTGTGTCATACCGATGTATTTACGCTCTCAGGGGAGGATCCGGAGGGATTGTTTCCGTGCGTTTTAGGCCACGAAGGCTGCGGTGTTGTCGAAGAGGTTGGAAAGGGCGTCACCTCGGTGAAGCCCGGGGATCACGTGATACCGCTCTACGTCCCCGAAGATCCGAATTGCCCCTATATCCAGTCGGGCAAGACCAACCTATGCCAGACCATCCGTGCGACCCAGGGCGCGGGCGTGATGCCCGACGGGACCTCGCGTTTTTCCTACAAAGGCAAGCAGATCCTCCACTACATGGGGACCAGTACTTTCAGCGAGTATACGGTGCTGCCCGAAATTTCGGTTGCCAAGATTTCCAAGGATGCACCCTTGTCCAAAGCCTCTGTGATGGGCTGCGCCGTCCCGACCGGGATTGGAGCCGTGCGCAACACCGCGAAGGTTGAGGAAGGCGCGACAGTCGCCGTGTTTGGACTGGGCGCCGTTGGCATGGCGGTGATCCAGGGCGCGGTTCTCAAGGGCGCCTCGCGCATCATCGGCGTCGACGTCAACCCGAACAAGTTCCCGCTCGCGATGTCCCTTGGTGCCACAGAATGCGTCAATCCCAAGGATCACGCCCAGCCGATCCATGAAGTGCTGATTGAGATGACCAATGGTGGTCTTGATTACACTTTTGAGGCGGTTGGCAATGTCGAACTCATGCGTTCTGCCTTGGAAGCATGTCACAAGGGCTGGGGCGAATGCACGGTGATCGGCGTGGCCGGTGCTGGGCAAGAGATCGCAACACGCCCCTTTCAGCTTGTGACGGGACGGGTATGGCGCGGAACGGCCTTTGGTGGCGTTCTGGGTCGTAGTCAATTGCCCGGAATGGTCGATGAATGGATGCGCGGCGACTTTAGCGTCGATCCCTACATCACCCATCACATGAACCACAGCCAGATCAACACTGCATTCGATCTTCTGAAAGCCGGCGAGTCGATACGTTCCGTGATCCACTTCCAGCCTGAAGAAACGATGACAGTGAATTCGTTGCCCGGCCAAATCGTACCTGAGTGAAGTAAGGTTCTATAACGTCCAGCGCACCGTCCGGCGGTGCGCTGGCTTCCGTTTCTCGTTTTGCCAATTGAGATCATCCAAGCCTCGCGACGCGACGTTTCGGTTGTCGCGCGCGATTGCATCTTATCGACATGGCTCTTAGCTGAACTGTTCTCGCAAGAGCCGCTCTTCCAGCCCGTGGCCTTCATCGAACAAAAGCCTGTGCGACACGGAGGGCTCGGATCGGATCTCGACGCAATGAACATTCTCGATCCAGTTGCTATCAGCGTCCGCCATGACTGGCCGTTTATCGGGGTCGATCACGTCAAAGCGCACGACCGAGGTCTTTGGGACGAGCGCACCCCGCCAGCGACGGGGTCGAAATGCCGCGACGGCCGTCACAGCCAGCACGTCCGCACCGATCGGAAGGATGGGGCCGTGAGCAGAGTAATTGTAAGCCGTCGAGCCCGCAGGCGTCGCGACCAGCGCGCCATCGCACACAAGCTCGTCAAGCCTGAGGCGATCGTCAACAGAGATCCGTAGTTTCGCCGCCTGCGGTCCGGCGCGCAAAAGGGAGACCTCATTAATTGCGAGCGCCTCATGAGTCGTGCCGTCCGTGCTCTTCGCAGTCATCGACAGTGGATTGATCACAGCTTCTTCGGCAGCGGCCAGCCGCATGGGCAGGTCGGTTTCGCTGTACTCGTTCATGAGGAACCCAACGGTGCCGCGGTTCATACCATAGACCGGCAGGCCATGGGTATGTTCGCGGTGCAAGGTCTCCAGCATGAAGCCGTCTCCCCCGAGCGCGACAATCACATCTGCCGCATCCATTGGCGCATTGCCAAACCGTGCGGCCAGCGCCGCGCGTGCCGTCTGTGCCAGCGGCACATCGCTCGCCAGAAAGGCGATCTTCTCAAACTGTCCCATCTTTCCCCTCCCAAAATGGCGGAGACACCCCCAAACGCCCTCTGATCGGGGCGGTTCACTGCCCAAGTCATGCACAAATTCGCCAAGTGCGGCAATGCTGCCGCTTCGCAAACACCATTTGACGCTTTACGGACTTCCAAACGCACTATGTTTCCTATAGGAAATGCGCAAATTCCCCGGACATTCCCCTTGGAGGAGACCCTATTTATGGCACATGACGGCAATCAAACCTTTGTATCCGAAGGCTTTTTCACAGAAACATTGACAACACGCGACCCCGAGATCGCGAACGCTATGGAAGCCGAGTTGGGTCGGCAGCGGGACGAGATCGAGCTGATTGCATCGGAAAACATCGTTTCTGCCGCCGTTATGGAAGCCCAAGGCGGCGTGATGACCAATAAATATGCAGAAGGGTATTCTGGTCGACGCTACTATGGCGGATGTCAGTATGTGGACGTCGCCGAGACGCTGGCCATTGAACGCGCCTGCAAGCTGTTTGATTGCGATTTCGCCAACGTCCAGCCCAATTCCGGCAGCCAGGCCAATCAGGGTGTTTTCCAGGCGTTGCTGAAGCCCGGCGATACAATCCTTGGCATGAGCCTTGATGCCGGCGGTCACCTGACCCACGGCGCGGCCCCCAACCAGTCGGGCAAGTGGTTCAATCCGATCCAGTATGGTGTGAAGCGTGACACGCTGGAAGTCGACTACGATCAAATCGCAGCGCTCGCCGAAGAGCATAAGCCTCAGATGATCATCGCCGGCGGCTCGGCTATTCCGCGTCAGCTCGACTTTGCCAAGTTCCGCGAGATCGCCGATAGCGTCGGCGCATGGCTCTTGGCCGATGTCGCGCATTTTGCCGGTCTTATTGCGGCGGGCGAATATCCAAACCCATTTCCTCATGTCCATGTTGCCACCACCACCACTCACAAAACCTTGCGCGGTCCGCGCGGTGGTATGATCCTGACCAATGACGAGGCGCTGGCCAAGAAGTTCAATTCGGCCATCTTCCCCGGCATTCAGGGCGGACCGCTCATGCATGTGATCGCTGCGAAGGCTGTGGCTTTTGGCGAAGCGCTGCGCCCGGAATTCAAAACCTACATCCAGCAGGTTATCACGAATGCGCAGGCACTGGCCGACCAGCTGCACAAGGGTGGTTTGGAAACGGTGACGCATGGCACCGACACACATGTCATGCTTGTTGATTTGCGCCCCAAAGGCGTGAAAGGCAACGCCACTGAAAAAGCGCTCGGTCGTGCGCATATCACCTGCAACAAAAACGGTGTGCCGTTTGATGACGAAAAGCCAATGGTAACAAGCGGCATCCGTCTGGGCACGCCAGCTGGCACAACGCGCGGCTTTGGTGAAGAAGAGTTTCGCCAGATCGCGGATTGGATCAA
>JBCCNY010000219.1:0-5811 GCA_039025595.1 Pseudomonadota bacterium
AGCGTTCAGGACGTGTTCAGAGGCGTGACACCGTTCTTTGTCGCGGACGCTATCACAATCGCTTTGCTGGTGGCGTTTCCTGCGATTGTCCTTTGGCTTCCGAGTCTCGCATGAAAAGGCGGCATTAAATATGACGACTGCGAAAGACAACGCGATCGCTCTTTACATGGAAGGTATCCGCGACGGGCATCCGCGCGAGGCCGTCGCCGCCTATACCGGCGCCCGCTATACGCAGCATTCGACCGGTGTGGCCGACGGGCAAGACGGCTTCATCGCGGTTTTCGAACCCTTTCTGCCACGCAACCCGAAACGTGATATCAAAGTGATCCGTGCCTTTCAGGACGGGCGTCATGTCTTTGTTCAAGCCCATCAGTCCTTAAACAACGGCGAGGCCACGTGGATCACGACTGATTTTTTTGACAGCGATGATGCAGGCAAAATCGTGGAGCACTGGGACGTCATAGATACGGATCACGGGATCAATCTGTCCGGCCGCAGCCAGATCGATGGTGTCACCGACGTAACGGACCAAGATCGAACGGAGACCAACAAGTCGGTGGTGCGCGACTTTTTTCAAGATATACTTTTGGATCGCAACCTCACCAAAGCGGCAGACTACCTCGCTGCTGATTTGGCACAACATGCTCCAGATATGCAGGATGGACGTGCTGCGTTTGAGCAGTTTTACGGATCATCTGACTGTCCGCTGAGCTATCAGGAGTGCTTTTTGATGGTGGGAGAGGGCAACTTTGTCGCCACGCTGAACCGGGCGCGTTGGAATGAGCAGGACCTGTGCCGTGTCGATCTCTTTCGGTTGGAAAGCCGGCTTATCGTGGAGCATTGGGTGAATTCCGAACCGGTCCCGCCGAAAGAGCAATGGGCAAATTCCGGTAAATTCTAGGAGCGCGAGATGGAGTTTTTGACCGAGTTCCCCTTCGATGTGGAGAAGCTGGATCCGGTCTTTATCGAAATGCGGGATGGCACGCGCTTGGCCGCCACCATCTGGCGTCCGGTTGGCGCGGGGCCAGTGCCTGCCATTCTGGAATATCTCCCTTATCGTCGGCGCGATGGAACAGCCGCCCGCGATGCGCTGACCCATCCCTACTTCGCCGGTCATGGTTATGCCTGCGTGCGGGTCGATATTCGTGGCTCAGGCGATAGCGACGGGGTGCTGACCGACGAATATCTTCCGCAGGAGCAAGAGGATGCTGTTGAGGTGATCAATTGGCTGGCCGCGCAGGATTGGTGCAGCGGTCAGGTTGGCATGATTGGTATCTCTTGGGGAGGCTTCAACGGGTTACAGGTTGCAGCACGTCGGCCGAAGCCTTTAAAGGCGATTGTCACGATCTGTTCGACAGATGACCGGTATGCCGACGACATCCATTACATGGGCGGTGCTCTGTTGATGGATAACCCGTGGTGGCACAGCTACATGTTTTCGATCAATACGAGCCCACCCGACCCGGATGTGGTGGGCGAACGGTGGCGCGACATGTGGATAGAGCGCCTGCGCGGCTCGGGCTTTTGGCTGGAGCCCTGGCTAAGCCATCAAAGACGGGATGCGTATTGGCAGCAGGGTTCGGTCTGCGAGAATTTCGACGCCGTCGAGGCGGCCGTTTACGCGGTGGGCGGCTGGTCGGACGGCTATAGTAACGCGGTATCCCGGCTTTTGGCGGGGCTTTCGTGTCCACGCAAAGGGCTGATCGGCCCCTGGGCGCACAAATATCCCCATTTTGCAAAACCTGGCCCAGCGATCGGTTTTCTGCAGGAATGTCTCAGGTGGTGGGATCACTGGCTGAAGGGGATCGACACCGGCATCATGAGGGAACCGCAGTTGCGGGCCTGGATTCAGGATTACACTCCGCCGGCAACCTTTTATGATAACCGTCCGGGCATGTGGGTGGTGGAAGATACGTGGCCCTCCCCCTCACTTGGCAAGCACAAGTTTTATCTTTCGCAGAGCGGTCTCACCGACGACCCCGCGGAGCGGGCCGAATTGCGAATCTCGTCACCACAAGATACGGGTTCGTATGGTGGGCGCTGGTGCGCCTTTGGCCTCGACCCCGATGGTCCGGGCGACCAGAGGGGAGAGGAAGGTGGCTCGCTGATTTTTGACGGTGCAGTTCTAGAGCATGACCTTGTATGTCTGGGGGCGCCCGAGCTCGACGCGATGGTCGCGAGCGATCAACCGTTGGCCAACCTCATTGCGGTGTTGAGCGATGTTGCACCCGATGGCGCCGCATTGCGGGTCAGCTACGGCGTTCTCAATCTGACGCATCGTGACAGCCATGCCGATCCGGAGGCTCTCATCCCGGCCAAGCCCTATCACGTTCGGTTAAAGCTCAACGATTGCGGCCATCGTTTTGCCGCAGGCCATAAAGTGCGGATTGCGCTCTGCACTTCCTACTGGCCGATTGTCTGGCCCTCTCCGGCACCCGTGACGTTGACGTTAATCACGGGCGAGAGCTCCTTTCGCCTGCCAAAACGAGACGCCAAGGATGACGATCAAAGTATTGCACCTTTCGCTGAGCCCCGCGCAGCAGCGCCTGTAAATATAGAACGCTTGAGCGAAGAGAGCTTTCAAAGTCGATTCGAGCGAGATGTAGTGACAGGCCGCGTTTCACAGGAAATTGTCGTTGACGAAGGACAAACACGCTATCTGGATCTCTCCGACTGGACCGTAGCCTCGGGTCGGACAGAACGATACAGCATTTGCCCCGATGATCCGCTGAGCTGCACACTGGATATCAAATGGTTTGAGGAATGGGGTCGCGGTGCGCATCACAAACGTAGCGAAACGAGGACGCACATGCACGCCACTGAAACGCATTTCGTGGCGAATGGAACCCTGCGTGTCTTTGAAAATGACGAGGAATTTGAAACCAAAGAGTTCAGTCTGCGGATCAAGCGCGATCTCGTCTGAGGCTCGCTTATCTGGCCAGTGACCCGCTCGTACCGCCGTAGCTCCGCATCCAGCCAAGACTGGCGCCCGTATCCCCGGCAGTTTTGTACTCCGCGCCGAGCGGCCTCGTCCATCCTAGTTCGTCAATCTGTTCAAAAAGCAACCTGTAATCGAGCCGTCCGTGATCTGGTGTGCCGCGGTCGGGAATAGAGGCGAACTGAATGTGCCCGACATAGGGAAACACCGCCCGCAATCTGTCGAACACATGTCCTTCGGTACGGCCAACATGATAGCAATCGAACATCAGTTTCACATTGTCTTCGGCAACTTCGTCAATGATGCGGATTGCTTGTTCGGTTGTGCGCAGAAAGTAATCGGGATTATCGCGGGCATTGAGCGGCTCGATCAAAACCTCGATCCCGCGTTTGGCCGCGACACGCGCTGCAAACCTAAGGTTTTGAACATAGACAATATGCGCATCGGGCCCAAAAGCATTTCCGGCCATAACATGGACCGCCCGTGCCGAAACGAGCGCGGCATAATCGATCGCCTCCTTTATCGCGTGCTCGGATTCTCCTTGCCGCCCGGTCAGAGCAGCAAGACCAAACTCCCCCTCTTCCACATGGCCGCGTTTGGTGTTCAGCGAGACAATGGGAAGGCTCGCCTCTTGCAGAGCCTCACGCAGGGTCTCGGCAGGTGTTTCATACGGCCAGTGGCATTCGACGGCAGAAAACCCTGCCGATCGCGCCGCATGTATGGCCTCTGGCAACGGCCGGTCAGACCATAAAAACCCTAGATTGGCAGAAAACGTCGTCATGGCATGGCCGTTTTTATTGATATCGAAGCATAAATCAGAGCCTCTCTCCCCTCAGGCTCTACATTATATATCCTGCACTCGGCACAACGTCACCTAGCTGACCAGCGCCGATGCTGCGACTGTTTTGCACCCCGCGTGGACATCAGGCTGCATCGCGCCATGTCCCCCCAAGCAACTTGGAGACGGTTTGGAGAAGGTTATGCAGTTCAGCGATCCAACCCGACACCAGGGTTTGAAAATAGTCTCTGGTTTTAGACCCAAGATGGGAAAGCGTTATGCGTCGGGACGCAACTATGACCGTGGGGCGGGTCAGCATAACGCGGTGTCTTGCTTGTCTCCTTGGCTCCGCCGTCGTCTGATCACTGAGCAGGAGGTTGTGGCCGCAGCTATTGAGGATCATGGGCTGGAAAGCGCCGAAAAGTTCATTCAAGAAGTGATTTGGAGGGGCTATTTCAAGGGATGGCTAGAACGCAGGCCATCCATCTGGACAGCCTATCGCACGGGGCTCACGGCGGATTTCGCAGCGGTCGAGAAAGATCGTGCTCTTCGCAAAGACCTTGAGGCCGCAGAGACAGGCCGCACTGGGCTAGATTGCTTTGACGCTTGGGCCCAAGAGCTCACCGAGACGGGATACCTGCACAACCACGCACGCATGTGGTTCGCGTCAATCTGGATTTTCACGCTGGAACTGCCGTGGCGGTTGGGGGCAGATTTTTTCTATCGCAATCTTCTGGATGGCGATCCGGCATCGAATACGCTTGGCTGGCGTTGGGTGGCGGGCCTGCATACGCGGGGCAAAACCTATAAAGCCCAGGCTTGGAATATCGCCAAGTTCACCAATCAAAGGTTTCAGCCACGCGACACCGATCTTGCGCCGCATGCAGCGTCTCTGGACTATACGGAACCTGAAGGCTTGCCTACTGTCCTGCCGCTTCGAGACGCGGTACAACCCGATCCAAAGCTGCCCGCCGCCTTGCTGATCACTGAAGAAGATTGCCGGGTTGAAGACTTCGACATTGATCGTTTTGAGTTGCGCGCAACCGCTACCCTTGCGGCGTCACACCTACGATCTGAACGCGGTGTGAATTCACTTGTAACCGATTTTGAAGCAGGGGCGCTCGCAGATACCGCGCGACGTCTCTCAAAGGAGGTTACCCAGATGCAAGCAGGTGATCCGCGAGATTTGGCGCGTTGGGCATCTCAGGCGGGGGCGCGTCAGATCTTGACCGGCTATGTGCCGGAAGGACCGCTAAGAGACTGGCTGAACGAGGCCGCTCTCACGCTCGAAGAGCACGGCATAGAACTCGCAGAGTGGCGTCGCGACTGGGATGAGGCGATCTGGTCTCATGCAACCGCAGGCTTTTTTAAAGTAAAACAGAAAATCCCGCGAATCATGGATCAGTTGCAGGTGGCTGTATGACCGTCGGTATTGCGGTCATCGGCGCGGGTTTGACGGGTTTGACTTGCGCGAACGAGCTCGCTCAGTCGGGTTATGCACCAGTTGTTCTCGACAAGGGCCGGGGCATCGGGGGACGTTTGGCCACCCGCCGTGTGGGCAATGGTTTTCAGTTTGATCATGGGGCGCAGTATCTCAGCGCGAAGTCGGCAGAATTCGCCGCGTTTCTGGAGGAGCGCACCCAAAACGGCGCGCTAGAGACGTGGAGCGGCGGCAGCGATAAAGCGCATTTTGTTGGTGTACCGGCCATGCGTTCTCTTGCGACGTCGCTTGTGAATGGGTTGGAGATCCGATCCGCCATGGAAGTGTCGGGCATACGGATCAACCGCAACGCCGTGGATGTAACGGTCAGCGGTGATCTGCTGTCCTTCGATCATGTCATACTGACTATCCCCGCGCCTCAAGTCCCGCCGTTGATCGGAACAGATCACCCACTGTCCAAGCGGGTTGCAGGAGTGGCCATGACGCCCAACCTGACGCTCATGGCAGGTTTTGCCGCGAGAGACGCCGGTCCTTTTCTGACCCGGCGCGATCCGCAGGCCGATCTTGCCTGGATAGCCCGCGACGACAGCAAACCGGGTCGGGGAGATCACGCCTGTTGGGTGGCACAAGCAAGTTTGGACTGGAGTATCGCAA
>JBCCNY010000220.1:0-5810 GCA_039025595.1 Pseudomonadota bacterium
GCGATAGAGACCGGGCACGGCGGCAAAGATCGTGACATCGTGCCGCTTCATCAAGATCGGCAGCTGCGCCGGTGATAGGTCTTGTTCCGGGATTAGCGCGGTCGCGCCGTTGGTCCAGGGATCCATCAATCCGGTTCCGAGGGTGAAACTCCAGTTGAAGGCACCCGCATGCATCATCCTGTCGCCTTCGCGAATGCCATACCAGCCCTCCATCATCATCTGTCGCGCCCAAATCGCGCGATGCGCATGGATCACGCCACGTGACCGACCAGAGGTGCCGGACGTGTAGATGATGTAGGCCGTTCTTTCCGGGTCTCCGATCTGAAATTCATAAGACGGCAGGCTGCGCATCTGCCAGAGTTCCGCTTCACCGATCACACGAATCGAGCTTTCAGGGCAGGCGATACCCGTCTCACGCAGAACGAGCCGGGGCTTCACCTCGGCGAGGATTGAAGCAACTTCCGTTTCAGTCAGTTGCGCCGACGTAGGAACAGGCACGAGCCCGGCCGTGATCGCGCCGAGAAACGCAATCGGAAAATCGACCTTATTTCCGAGGCGCAAAACAACCCGGTCACCAGGTTTCAGTCCTGTCTCGATCAATCCAGTTGCCGTACCCAGAACGGCACGGCGCAACTTGGCGTAACTCCAACGTTGGGCCCCAGATGATTTTAGCACCACGAGCGCGATCTTATCAGCCAGACGTTCGGCCTGCCCCAGAACATGCGCTGCCATGTTGAACGGAGCGGGGCAGGGCGGCAAAGCAGTGGCTGGAGGTTTATGCGCCATCCCAATGCCTTAAGTAACCCATGGCGCAGTTGCAAGCGCGCCGCCCGCTGCCTATAGAACCAAGTATGGAAGACCGATCACCCGTCTCACTCATTCGCCTGGCGCGCCAAAACGGTGATAAGGACGCTGCCCAACCACTCAATCTCGGCCAGCGCGTACGCGATTTGCGCAAATCGCGGGGATGGACACTAGAGCAGGCGGCCAAACAGGCCGGTCTGGCGCGATCCACCCTCAGCAAGATCGAAAACGCGCAGATGTCACCGACTTATGATGCGCTCAAGAAACTGGCCGAAGGGTTGAAGATTTCCGTGCCGCAACTCTTTACCGCGCCGCAAAGGGACAAGATCAGTGGCAGGATGGCGGTCACGCCTTTAGGTAAAGGCACGCATCATCCCACGACAACCTACGAACATGAGTTGCTGGCAGATACCCTTTCAAAGAAGGCGATGCTACCCTATCGCGCGCGCGTCCGGGCCCGGCGTATCGATGAATTCGACGGCTGGATACGCCATGACGGGGAGGAGTTTCTCTATGTTCTGACCGGTGTGATCCAGCTTTACACTGAATTCTACGAACCGCTTGAAATGCGCCGCGGGGACAGCGCGTATTATGACGCCACAATGGGCCACAATGTCATCTCCGTAAGTGACGAGGATGCCACAATCCTCTGGGTAACATCACTGTCAGATTAGCGCATGGAACGCTGCTAGACGTTCACTTATCCGATCTGACTGCTACAGCAACAAAGGTTCGGCCTGCTCGCGTCATGTCTCTGAGGTTATCCACCTCCAGCCGACCCTTAGGTGATTTCGCGACCACAATAGGTCTGCGTCTGGGTTGCTTCACAGATCATTGCAATTGACTATTGACGCAAAGCTTGCGGCTCGTCTGACTGTCATCAGAATCTGTGACACATTGCGCGACAGGAGGTGACCAAAGTGAGCAACCCCGTTTTTCATTTTGAAATTCCCGTGGCGGACTTGGACCGTGCTGTTGCATTCTACGAGAATGTGCTTGGGCTCACTCTCCAACGACAAAGTGTCGACGGCTACGAAATGGCGTTTTTTCCGCGCGACGATCTTCAGCCAGGTGCAAGCGGCGCTCTGGCCATGGGCGACGCGTATCGCCCCTCCCTTGATGGCGCGATCATTTATTTTGATGTTGAGGATATTGACGCGGTGCTTAAACGCGCAGGATCGCTCGGCTCTCGGGTGCTCTATGAGAAGAAGAGTATCGGTGAAGCAGGCTATGTGGCAGAGTTCGAAGATAGCGAAGGCAACCGCATTGCCCTGACGCAGGGGCCTGACTGAGAACCGAAGCGCGCGCGGCATGCGCGCGATCAAAGGGTGAAGGCGCCACGGCTTCCACTTTCAAACTAAGACATGAGATGATCGCACAGAACGGAACGCGCAGGATCTGACATGTGTCGCGGACAGGAACTCAGCAAACGCGTTCCAATACGGCGAGGTGCTTCAAACCTCTGACCACGCGATGCCCGAGCGAATTTACCTTCTATCTCGCCCCTGTCATTCTGTCGCGCTCTTCAATTTAACTTGATCGGTCAACGGCATAAGCGAAAAAAAAGGAGTCGCTCGAGCGCGGAACTTGTGGCAGTCTTACTATATTCATTACAACTGGGAGGACCGTAATGTCTTGGAAGAAGCCTATTATCCGCGAAATCGAGTGCGGAATGGAAATCAACATGTATGGGCCCGAGCACGAAGATAACGAGCGCGAGGTGCTGTTCTAAACCAGAGCGCGTGCGAAAGTGGGTTTTCGTGCGCTGATTCTCGGAGCAGCGGCAGGCGGTGGCCTTCCTCAATGGAATTGTGGATGCCAAATTTGCGACCTCGCTCGTTACGGTGAAATCAAAAGCGCCACCCAATCGTCTATAGCTGTATCGGCGGATGGCAAGCGTTGGGTTATACTAAACGCTTCGCCGGATATCAGGGTGCAGCTCTCCAGAACCCCGGCGCTTTACCCTACCGGTCTTCGTGAGGTGCCTCTTGAGGCGGTCTTACTGACCAACGGCGATATTGATCACATCGCGGGCTTGCTGACGCTTAGAGAAGTGCAGCACTTTCGGCTTTATGCCACGCCGGGCATCCATGAGGTGCTGGATCAAAACCCGATCTTCGATGCTCTGCGACGTGATGTAGTACCGCGCCTGCCCCTGGCGTTAAATGTAGAACAAGAGGTCGCCTCGGGGCTTGTCGCAGAGTTGTTTCCAGTGCCGGGCAAGGTGCCGCTCTATCTCGAAGGAGAGAATGTCAAAACCGATATGATTGGAGAACAGACGGTGGGAGTTGCGCTCACGTCAGGCGACAAAAAAGCATTCTACATTCCCGGCTGCGCGGCAATGACAGATGACTTGCGCGACCGTCTCGATGGCGCTGAACTCGTTTTCTTCGACGGAACGCTTTGGTCCGACGACGAAATGCAGATCACAGGCGTCGGCCAAAAGACCGGCGCGCGCATGGGGCATATGTCGATGAGTGGTCCAAACGGATCAATCGCTGCATTTCAGACACTCAATGTCGGGCGCAAGGTCTTCATTCATATGAACAATACCAATCCGGTTTTTCGGCCCGAAGGGCCAGAGCGCGCTGAAGCGCGAGCCGCGGGTTGGACGATCGGTGAAGATGGTATGGAGATCACCCTATGACCGATAGTCGCGAGGCGTTTGAGGCAAGGCTGCGACGCATCGGGGCCGAGAGATACCATGACCTGCATCCCTTTCACGACTTGCTGCATGGCGGCGGATGCACACCGGATCAGGTCCGGGCGTGGGTGATCAATCGATACTATTATCAGCATTCGATCCCAATGAAAGATGCCGCTTTTATGTCGCGGGTTGAAGATTCTGCGCTTCGTCGGCAATGGCGTTCGCGAATTGAAGATCATGACGGCACCGATGAAAATGAGGGCGGTATTCGCCGTTGGCTAAGGCTGGCCGAAGCGGTGGGTCTCGATCCCGACTATGTCTCTTCTTGCGAGGGCGTGATGCCAGCCACGCGGTTTGCCGTCGACGCCTATGTCCGCTTCGTTCGTGAAAAAACGCTCCTAGAGGCTGTCGCGGCGTCTCTGACAGAGCTCTTTGCGCCAAAGATACACGCCAACCGCATTCAGGGCTTGTTAGAGCATTACGAATTTGCCGATGATAGCGCGCTATCTTACTTCAAGAACCGTCTGCGCGAGGCCCCGAAGGATGTGGCCTTTGGCCTGAGTTGGGTTCTCGATCATGCAGATACAACGGAAAAGCAGGACGCGGCTGCAGCGGCCTTGACCTTTAAGACCGATGTACTTTGGGCGCAGCTTGACGCGCTTTATGCGGCCTATGTGACGCCCTCACGGATCCCTCCGGGCGCGTGGTGCCCGGGTGAAGGGTTGATTCTGAGGCAGGCCTCGTGATGGCACCAAGCGATATCCCTTGTCTACCGCGCGGCGTGCGATTGCATTACGATCAGGTGCGCAAAAACTGGATGCTGCTCGCCCCCGAACGTGCGATCCCACTTGATGAGGTTGGGCATGCTATCCTGAAAGAGGTGGATGGGACGCGCAGTTTCGGCGAGATCACAACCGCGCTGGCCGAAAAGTATGATGCGCCGGTGGCACAGGTCCAAGAAGACAGCGCGGGCTTTCTGAGCGCGTTGAAGAACCGTCGATTTCTGGACTTAGTGTCATGAATCCTCAGCCGCCCATTGCCATGCTCGCGGAGCTCACCCATCGTTGCCCGCTGGCCTGCCCCTATTGTTCAAACCCGCTGGAACTGGCGCAGATCGAAAACGAGCTGGATACCGAAACTTGGGCGCGCGTTTTTGATGAAGCTTCGCGGCTGGGCGTTTTGCAGTTGCACCTGTCGGGCGGTGAACCCGCGTCGCGTCGCGATCTTGTCGAGCTTGTCGCCGCAGCGCGGGAGGCCGGTCTCTATACTAACCTCATAACGTCGGGAATTGGGCTCACCGAAAAGAAACTGGCGCAACTCGATCAGGCAGGGCTTGATCACGTGCAGCTGTCTTTGCAGGGTACAACGCCCGAAATGGCCGATGAGATTGGCGGCTATCGCGGCGGGTTCACTCGTAAAATGCAGGTCTCTCGTTGGATTGCGGAGGTCGGTTTTCCGCTGACGCTCAACGTTGTTTTGCACCGGCGTAACCTGCACCAGCTCCCGCGCGCCTTCGAGATCGCCCAAGAGATGGGCGCGCGGCGCATAGAGGTTGCTACAGTCCAGTTTCACGGCTGGGCGCTGCGCAACCGCGATGCACTGATGCCATCGAAGGAGCAGGCGAAAGAGGCGATCCGGCTCGTCAACAAGGCGCGCAAGGATCTCAAAGGTACTCTGGTGATCGATTTCGTGCCTGCCGATTATCACGACCAACTGCCAAAACGCTGCATGGGCGGCTGGGGAACCACAGGCCTAAATGTGACGCCAGACGGTCAGGTCCTGCCGTGCCATGCCGCTCAGACCATCCCGCATCTGACATTCGATAACGTGTCAGAAACGTCTTTGTCAGAGATCTGGTACAAAGGTCCGGCGTTCAACGCCTATCGGGGTGACGCGTGGATGCCGGACACTTGCAAGACATGCGAGCGCAAGGAAATTGATTTTGGCGGCTGCCGTTGTCAGGCCATGGCTCTGACCGGTGACCCCAATGCCACCGATCCGGTCTGCGCCAAATCTCCCCACCACCTAATGGTCAAGCAAAGAGCGGAGCAGCACGCCGCGCAGGGCGATGACGTTCCGCTGACCTATCGTGAACCGCCTCGCAAAACAGCTACACAACGACAGATACCCGGCGCCACTAGAAGGGCAAGTGCATGAAACTCACTCGACGAAACCACCTGACGCTCCTTGGTGCGGCCGCCGCCAGTTCACTCTGGCCTTCCGGCGCGCGCGCCAATGGCGCGGTTCACGAGGTGGAAATGCTCAACAAACATCCTGATGACAGAAAAGAGCTGATGGTGTTCTATCCGGATCTGATACGTGCCAATCCGGGCGATACGATCCGTTTTCTGGCGTCGGA
>JBCCNY010000221.1:0-5784 GCA_039025595.1 Pseudomonadota bacterium
ACGGCTGGAAGAATGATCTCGTTGAGCGCCAGACCAAATGCATCATCGCCGGTGCCTTTCGGAAGCGGCAGATTGATGGCCTGCCCGCCCGCGCGATCCTCCAGCGTGCCGGTAAAGGGCCAGCGGCGCTCTTCATGCGTGGATATCATTAGGACGCGTGGATCGCCGTGAAACGCCGCTGCCACCCCATCGCAATGATGGGCGTCTATATCGACATACGCGATGCGCTCCAGCCCTTGGGCGAGAAACGCCTTGATCGCCAAAACGGGATCGTTGAGATAGCAAAACCCGCTGGCATGATCGGCCATACCGTGATGCGTGCCGCCGCCCGGGTTGTAGACAATGCCGCCATTTGCAAGCAGCTCTGTCGCCAGAAGTGAACCGCCCGCCGCTGTGGCGGGCCTGCGAAAGATCTCTGGGAAAACCGGATTGCTGAGCGTTCCAATTCGGTGTCGTTCGCGGGTCTTTGCGTCCACTTCGCCCGTTGCTTCCGCGCGTTGCAGGGCTGCGACATAATCAGGCGTGTGAAACAGATGCAGCGCTGCTGGTTTGGCGCGCGGACTGGTTCTGAATTGACGTTCGGGCAACCATCCAAGCGCGCGCGACAGGTCCATGGTGGTCGGAACACGCGGAATGCTGAGCGGGTGTTTAACCCCGTAGCTGGACCCGCGATAGATCTCCGATCCGATGAAAAGCGGCTCTTGCATCATGCGGAACTAGATCGGAGTGAACAGGATGAAAGAGCTAGCCCTCTAGCTCTCGCGGGACGACGAACGCGTGTAACTGACCGGAACCCTGCCGCAACTCTGTCCATTCCTCGATATCGAAATCAGCGACAAGCGTTGCGCCCGTTGGGTAGTCGTAAAAACGTGGGTGATCAGGCTGATAAGAGACAATGAACGAGGCAAATTCTGCGATGCCCGGATTGTGTCCGATCATCAGAACGCAAGACCCGGTGGCATCGCGCAGTGTTTCAAACATGGTTTCAGGGCCGGCGTGGTAGAGTCTCGACAAAAGGCTGGGTTCCAGAGACAGATCGAGCCCCGCAAGTGTCGCCCTGGTGCGCGCTGCATCAGAGACCAGTGCCTGATCAGGCATAATGGCGTTTGTGCGCAACCAATCGCCAAGCGCTGCCGCGGACCTCTTGCCGCGCGCATTCAATGGTCTTTCATGATCTGACAGCATCGGGCTGTCCCAGCTTGACTTTGCGTGGCGCATCAAAACGAGCCGGCGCATGATTTAGCCCTCGCGGATCATTGAGCCAGCGCCGTGCTCTGTGAAAAGCTCCAGCAAAACGGCATTCGCTGTGCGTCCGTCGAGTATAACAACCGCGCGAACGCCTTCGCGCAAAGCGGCAAGCGCGGTTTCTGTTTTGGGGATCATTCCGCCCGCAATCACACCGCTTTCGACCATTTCGCCGATCTGGGTTGATGTAAGTTCTGTCAGCACGTCACCCGCCCCATTACGAACACCATCAATGTCAGTCAGTAAAAGAAGCCGGTCTGCCTGCAAAGCCGTCGCGATGGCACCTGCGGCGGTGTCGCCGTTTATGTTGAATGTTTCGCCTTTGTGCCCGGTGCCAAGAGGGGCAATCACCGGGATCGCATCGTCACGAAAAAGGGTGTGTAGAATTGAAGGATCGACCTGATCGGGTTCCCCGACAAGGCCTAGTTCCGGCTTCGCTGGTTTGCATGTGATCAGGTTCGCGTCTTTGCCCGAAAGTCCGACTGCCTTGCCGCCTTGGCCATTTATCGCTTGCACGATCCGCTTGTTGACGGTGCCGGACAGCACCATTTCGACCACCTGCATTGTGGCCGCATCTGTGATCCGTTTGCCGCCTACAAAGGACGATGCTATGCCCAGCTTATCGAGCATGTCGTTGATCATGGGGCCGCCCCCATGCACGACGACGGGGTTGACCCCGACCTGCCGCAACAAAACGATATCGCGCGCGAAACTATCCGTTGCTGCATCGCTGCCCATGGCATGTCCGCCGAGTTTGATCACGACGATCGCGCCGTCATAGCGCTGCAGGTAGGGAAGCGCCTCGCTCAGCGTGCGCGCGGTGGCCATGTTGTCACGGGTCATGTCACGAGGTTTCATGTCTGTCGTCCTTGCAGCGGCGATGTGCCTCTAAATCGAGCTCGGTGCAAGAACTAGTGAGCGAACGCCGCAATCTCCGCGCGAAGGGTGGCGATCCCGTCGCCGGTTTCGGACGAGGTTTGGATCAATTCCGGATAAGCGGCCGGGTGCGCGGCCAACCCTGTTCGTACTTGCGCCAGTGTATCGGCTTGCGCCTTCGTTTTGACTTTGTCGGTTTTTGTCAGCACGCACTGAAAGGGCACGGCCGCACTGTCGAGCAGGCTCATGATCTTGTGATCCACGGGCTTCACCCCATGCCGATGGTCGATCAGAACGAAAGCCCGTCGCAAATTCGCTCGACCGGACAGATACGTTTTGAGCAGCGCCTGCCACGCCTCGACCTTGGCAAGCGGGGCGTTGGCATAGCCATAACCCGGCAGATCGACGATGTAGTGACTGGGACCGAGAGCGAAAAAGTTGATCTCCTGGGTTCGTCCTGGCGTATTGGAGGTACGTGCCAGCGCCTTGCGCCCGGTCAACGTGTTGATCAATGACGATTTGCCCACGTTCGACCGGCCCGCAAAACAAACCTCCGTCCTGTCTGCTGTCGGCAGGCCTGACATGGCTACAACGCCTTTGACGAAATCCACCTGTCCGGCGAACAGCTTGCGTCCCGCCTCAAGCCTTGCAGGCCCGGGTGAGTCGGCCACGGGAAAAGCCAGGGTCATTCAACCAGCTCGACCGCATCGCCAAGCTTGATGTCGCCAGATGCCATCACTGTCGCATAGATGCCGAAATCCTGATGACCGAACGTCTTACTGAGCGCGCCCAACGTGTCGGCATCACGCTCACCAGTTTCTGGATTGGTGGCCGTCGCCAGGCAACGTTCGATCCGCTCTTGCACATCCAGTTCGGCTGTCCCGATCCGGAGCTTGCGCCCGATCCAGTCGAATTCCTGCCATGCAAGCAATCCCTCCATCACGATATTCCCGCGCCAGCGCGAAATTGAAAGATCGCGCCCCATTGTTTCCTCGAGCGCCTCATTGGTGGCGAGATTAAGCAGGCTAATAGAAGGATAATCTGTATCGGTCATGCCGCGATCTGGCACCCGGATCAGCCGTGTCGACTGGGCGCGTTTTTCAGGCATAAGCGGCTTCACCCAATCGAGGAAGACTTCCTGTTCCTCCTCGGGATTGAATCGCAGGTCGGGGCGATCGGGGTGCCGGAGCGTGACGATTCCCTGTTCGGTATCCGTTTCGGCATCAATTGCCATAAGCCCGCCAACCTTGGCACCGCGGCTGAAATTGGCGCTGGGGGCCCAGTCTGTCCCGTCGATCTTGGCCGCCTCGTGCGCAACGGCCCATCGCCGATCCCACGGCATGGTCTGTCCTGCAGTCAGAGTGACATGCTCCAACGCTTCGCGGCCATGCGACTTGATCGGATGGCGCCACAAAGCGGCGACTTGAGGCATCACTTGTCCTCCGGTTTCGGCTTTTTCTTAAAGCCGGCCCTGATGTTGCCAAAGACATCCGGCGAGTATCCCTGCGATCGCATGATGATGTATTGCTGCACGAATGTGATCGTGTTGTTGGCAATCCAGTAGAGCACAAGGCCAGAGGCAAAAC
The DNA here is from genome assembly GCA_039025595.1 of Pseudomonadota bacterium. Taxonomy (GTDB): domain Bacteria; phylum Pseudomonadota; class Alphaproteobacteria; order Rhodobacterales; family Rhodobacteraceae; genus Roseovarius. Next base: position 3,708 of record JBCCNY010000221.1, read on the forward strand.
TGCCAAGCATGAACATGAATACCCAGGGCATCCAGGCAAAGATCATCTGTTGTGTCGGATCGGTGGGTGCCGGATTGAGCTTTTGCTGCAGCCACATCGAAACGCCCAGGAGCAGCGGTAAGATACCGATGAAAACCAGCGCCAGGATCGAGCCTGGTTCAGGGCCTGTCCACGGGAATATGCCCCAGAAATTGTATATCGACGACGGATCAGGTGCTGACAGATCCCGGATCCACCCGATCCAAGGCGCGTGCCGCAGTTCCAGAGTGACAAAAATCACTTTGTAGAGCGAAAAGAAGATCGGGATCTGAAGCAGGATCGGCAGGCAGCCAGAGGCCGGGTTCACCTTTTCCTTCTTGTAGAGATCCATCATGTCTTTCTGGAGTTTCTGACGGTCATCGCCCGCAGCCTCTTTGAGACGCTGCATCTCTGGTTGCAATTCCTTCATCTTGGCCATCGAGACATAGGACTTGTACGCCAATGGCAGCAAAGCGGCTTTGATGATCAGGGTCAGCGCAATAATCGCCCATCCCATGTTGCCAATCCAGATGTTCAATTCATGAAGCAGGATGAAGATTGGCTTGGTCAGATAGAAAAACCAGCCCCAGTCTATGGCATCTCTCAACCGATAGACGTCCTCTTCCAACTGATAGTGGCTGATCGATTCCCATTCCTTGGCGCCGGCAAAAAGGCGGGTATCCAGACTGACGCTCTGGCCCGGCGCGAGTGACTGGGTCGGTTGCTTGGCGGTTGTTTGGTAGATGTTGCGTTGCACATCCTGAAGAGCGCTGAAAGTGGACCCGACAGCCTGTCCCGGAATCAGCGTTGTCATCCAGTAATGGTCGGTAAAGCCGGTCCAGCCTTTTTCGACAACATCGATGTTCTCATGCGCGCCGGCCGGTTCGAAATCGTCATAATCCGTCTCGATCAATTCTCCATCGATCATGCTGATCGCGCCTTCATGAAGGATGAAGAAGTTGCGCAAATCATCCGGGCGTCCGTGCCGCGCAAGTATGCCGTAGGGCGCCAGCGTGACCGTGCTCTCCGATGTGTTCTCCACACTCTGAGTGATCGTGAACATCATCCTGTCGTCCAAAGCCATCTCGCGGCGGAAGAGGAGGCCCTGAGCATTATCCCAATTCAGAACGAGCGGATTACCGGGGGTCAGATCACCGCTGGATTCCACTGACCAGATTGTATTGGCTCCCGGAACGCTATCGCCGGTGAGGCCTTGCCCGGGGGCCCAGCCGAACAGCGCGTAATACGCATGCGCGCTGCCGATGGGGGAGAGCAGTGTGACAATCGGTGAGTTTTCGTCCAGCGTCTCGCGATAGTTTTTTAACCGCAAATCATCAATGCGACCCCCGCGGAGCGATACGGTGCCTTCCAGCATTGGGTTATCGATGGAGATACGCGGCGTTTCGTCATCGGGAGCTGTAACGGTTTCTGGAGCACTCGCGACAGCGTCATCCGCCCTTTCGGGAGCCAGGGCAGCGTCTCCTGTTGCCGGATCGTCGCTCTGCACCGTGCTGTCTGTCGCCATTTCTGGCGTCGTCGGTTCGGGCGGAGGAAACAGCACAAACCAGACAACAATCACAAGCAGGCTAAGGGCGGTGGCCAGAAGCAGATTCTTATTCTGATCTTCCATGTTTCGTGTCGCGCATTTTTGAAAAGCTCTGCACGCCGTTCAACAGAGTGCGCGGGAAAAGGTCAAGGGGAACTGACAGAAACGTTCGCGACGACAGCACGAGCGAGGTCTCGCTAAAAAGGACCTGCATGGAGGAAGATTGCGCGTCACCGTGAGGTGAAAGCTGCATGGCTGGTCATTCCCGGTTCGCGAAATCGTCGGATTTGTGAAACAAAAGCCAGCACCTGAAGTAGGTGCTACGCGCGCCATTTCTCCAGCGTCCCCCCACAATCCCGTCAGCTCGCGCTTCGGTCGATTCTTGGCGTTTTTACAAGCTGAGACTGGTATGTTGCGATCCAGGACAACGTCTTATCCAACGGCATCGGACGGGCCAGCCCGAAACCTTGCACATGATGACAGCCCAGTTGCGCAAGCATTGCGTGTTCGCCG
>JBCCNY010000222.1:0-5783 GCA_039025595.1 Pseudomonadota bacterium
CAGGGTCATCTCGGCGGCTTGCGGCTGGTCAATGATATCCCCGAGGCGGTCCCGCATCATCTGATGCATGTCTGCAATCTGGTCTGCGGTGGGTACATGTCCTGTGCCGATGGCCCAGACCGGTTCATAGGCGATGATTGTATTCTCGGCGGTGGCTTCGCTCGGGAGAGAGCCGTTCAGTTGCCTGGCCACAATCTCCAGCGCGGTGCCGGCCTCGCGCTCTGCCAGTGTCTCGCCCACACATATAATCGCTTTCAATCCACACCGATGCGCGGCGCGCGCCTTGCTCTGGACCTGTGCATCGGTTTCGTGATGATCGGCGCGGCGCTCCGAATGACCGACGATCACCGCCCGTCCGCCGGCTTCGGCTATCATTTCGGCAGATACATCGCCGGTATGCGCCCCGGACTCCGCCGGGTGGCAATTCTGCGCGCCGATCTCGAGCGGGAGATTTACCACGCGGCTCGCTGCGCGGTCTATCAGCGTTGCGGGAGTGCAGATCAGCAGATCCACATGTGGGCTGGGATGATTTGCCAAAAGTGCGTCAATCTCGGCCAGGGTAGCCGCTGATCCATTCATCTTCCAGTTGCCAGCCGCCAGTTTACGCGGCATCGCGTTCTCGCAACGTAAGTGTTTTCAAGAAGAGGGGCCGTGCCAAAATAGAACTACATTCCAGCGAATTTGATGGATTCGCCACAGCCGCAGGCTTCGGTCACATTTGGATTGTTGAAGACAAAGCCGGATTCCAAAAGCGACACCTGATAGTCGATCTCTGTCCCAAAGAGGAACATCTGCGCCATCGGCGCGATCATGACCCGCGCACCATTTTGCTCGACCACTTCGTCATTGGGATCGACCTCGGCCACGTAGTCCATCGTATATTCCATACCGGCACAGCCGCCTTTCTTAACGCCGATCCGCAAGCCCTGATGTCCGTCTTTGGCCATGAGCTTCGCGATCTGCGCGGCCGCTTTGTCGGTCATCGTCACCGCTTGTTTTCCGGGGATGGCGAACATCATGAAGTGCCTTTGGTTGAAGTCACGCCGTTAAAATATGCCACCACGTCGCCAATAACAAGCGCTGGCAAGGTGCTCAGTAGCAAATCCGTCGCAGTCGCGATCAGGATCGCCCAGCCGAATGAGGCCAAGGTGCCAACGATCACGTATTCGGCAGCTTTTTGCTTTGTCGCGACCTCAAACCGCAGGATTGACTTTGCAGCGATTAGAAAACCGACGCCTGCGGCTTGCCCGGAGAGGATCAGGACGTAGATCAGTCCTCGTTCGAGGATCCCGATCAGGTTGCCGCCATTGGGTAGACCCCCGGAGGCGAAATCCGCCGAGAAAGGTTGCATCAGTTTTTTCAACGCGAAGCTGCCGGCGCGCGTGGCCAAGATAGCGCCCGCGACAAGTAGCATAACGTGCAACAGCCAATCTGTTTGAGCGTTCCAGGATCCTGTCTGCCAAAGATCGGGGGCATGGAACGTGACGAAAATAATCGCAAGGATATGCGCGACTTGGTCCAACAAATGCGCGGCCAGCGTGTCAGCGAACCCATAGACCTTTGCTGCGTCGATACAAACATGCATCACCGCGAGAGAGATCACCGCGCGTGCATCGAAATGGCCCACTGCGGCATGTGTCACTACGAGAATGACAAGACCGTGTAACAGCAAGATTAGAGGATTGCGTTTGCGCTCGACCATCCAGCCCGGCTGAAGCACGTAGTCGGCGACGACATGTGCAAAGACGAGCGCAATGAATGTCGCAATCATATCTCGCCCTCAATCAGCGCTAGCGCCGTCTCTAGGGCGGGAAAACCCGCAGCAATGAGGGCTTGGTCAACGGCTTGCCGGGAAATGCCCAAATCCTCGGCGGCGATCCGTCTTGGCCCGGAACCGGGCGGCAGCATTGCCGAGACGGCTCTCGCCTGAGCCGCTGTCCAACCCTGGGAAATGTGATCTGCCAACCGGAAAGCGGCGTCAAGCGTGGCTGAACCTGACAACGCCATCCGGGTCTTTCCACCGAGTTTGTCCAGCAGCCTCCCGGATTTTTCGAATGCCGGACCATGGGCGCTGTTGGGTGCGACGACATTCGCGCGGATCGGGTCACCTTCTCCAACTGAGACAGCAATGCGAGTGGCATCGTTTTCGCCATTGGCACGGACCTGCGCTTGGATGAAAAGAGCGGCGCGCAGACAGAATTTGGGGCGATCTATCGCAATCTGCCATCCGTCTCCTCCGCGGCGTGCAAAGCCAGTGAGAGCGAGAGCGTCGTCGGGTTCAACCCATCCAGACATGTCTCTACAGCTTGCGTCGAGCACGTTCATTATGCCCTCTAGACGGTCCGCCGAAAGAGCCGAAGAGTTCACGATGTCGCCGGTAAATACTGCCCATTTCATGAGCAAGTTATGTTGCTTGCTTTACGCAAATGCAACCAATAACGCTTTCCGTTACATAAAGCCCAATTCGAGCTTCGCCTCGTCGGACATCATTTCCATGCCCCAAGGCGGCTCCCATGTCAGTTCCACATCGACCTGTTTGATACCGGGCAGAGGCTCGATCGCTTCGGCAACCCACCCAGGCATTTCGCCTGCGACAGGACATCCTGGTGCGGTCAGGCTCATGATCACGCGCACGGCGTTTTCTTCGTCGATCGCGATCGTGTAAATCAGCCCGAGGTCGTAGATATTCACCGGTATCTCAGGATCATAGACTGAGCGGCAGGCCTCGACCACCTGATCGTACATTACATGATCCGTATCGGACGGTGCGATGATCGGTGTGCCTTCCAGCACGTCGGGGGTATCGGTCATGTCCTGGTCTCCGGTTCTTTGCAGAGAATATAAGCGTCCAAGCAGAAACCGTCCAGATCTGCCCGTATGCTCATACTGCGCAGATGATTTGCAGCCCGGGCGTCGGTTTAAGTCACTGCAGTGCGCCGACGCCGGATCGGGGTCGGCCGGACGCGCTGTTCAATGCTCTCGTATAGCAGGCCGGCTATGTTTTTCGTTGTCGAGGTTTCGATGCCCTCAAGGCCGGGAGACGAGTTGACTTCGAGCACTTTTGGTCCGGCTTCTGATCGCAAGAGGTCTACGCCCGCCAGACCCAAACCAAAGGCACGCGCCGCGCGCACGGCTGTCTCTCTCTCTTCGCGCGAGATACGCACGGATTTGGCTGACCCGCCGCGATGCAGGTTGGATCGGAAGTCACCTTCGGCGCCTGTGCGTTTCATCGAGGCCACGACCTTGCCCGCGATCACAAGACAGCGAATATCTTCGCCTGCGGCCTCTTTCACGAAGTCCTGCACGAGAAAATTGGCACGTAGGCCGCGAAAAGCGTCGATGACAGATTCAGCCGCCTTCTTGGTCTCTGCCAGAACGACGCCTTTGCCTTGGGTTGACTCCAATAGCTTTACGATCAGCGGCGCAGTGCCCACCAAACCGATCAGGTTCCCGGTATCCTTGGGAGAGGCGGCAAAGGCGGTGTTGGGCATGCCGACCTTGGCGCGCGACATAATCTGGTGCGCGTGCAGCTTGTCGCGGCTGGCGGTAATGCCCGCGGCCGGGTTCACGCAGAAGGTGCCTATGGTTTCGAATTGTCGGATGATCGCTGTGCCATAGGGGGTGATCGAAGCTCCGATGCGGGGGATCACAGCGTCGTAGCGCGGCAGGCGTTTACCATCATAATGCACCTCCGGGGCAAGGCTGTTTATCGCCATATAACAACGAGTTGTATTGATAACCTCAACCGTGTGCCCGCGCGTCTCGCCTTCCTCTACCAAGCGGCGGGTGCTGTAATTGTCCTCGCGACTGAGCACACAAATCCGCAATGCGCGTTGTGGTTGTGCTTCGCGCATGCGCTTTGTGTGATAGACATCGTAGCTCAGCTCTGGCTGAAAGAAGCGGTCGGTGGCCTGGATCGAGATGTGATCGCGCAGAGCTTGGCGTCCCAGAAGCATCCGGCTGGTCATCGAGGACCGGTCCGTCAATGTGATTTCGATAGGCCAGCTTTGACCACCCACGTCGAGCGAGCTTTCGATGACAAAGCGCAGTTCTTTCTCGCCGTTGGAACTGGACACTTCGCGCCGGTCGACGATCGGGGCCGAGCAGGGGATGATCAGATCATCGCGACCCGGGATCGGGTGCACCGTGAAACGAACCTTAGGCTTCGCAGAGGGCCCAAAGGTTTCGATATCGAAGGCATGCAGCGCAGAGGTTCGCGCGCCCGTATCAACTTTCGCCCGAAGGGCTGGCACACCGAGATCTGGAAGTGCAACCCATTCTTCCCATCCGAATTGCAAAAGCTCCTGATCGTCGTCCCGGGCCATGCGCGTCTCCTCTGCCTGTCTAAGCGAGAGTGCCGCGAATGTGCACAAAAGGCCATCGCCTTCTTTAGGCTGGATTTTTTGATCTATTAAAGGCCGTTGGAAGAACGTTACTTGTTGATGTCTTCATGGATGACCCGTGCGGCTCCGTCACGGGCCCGGAAAACGCGCCGCAAAACCAGCCAGGCCATGAGTGACAGGCTGCCGAAGAGCACGGCCATAAGGGCAGGGGACAGGCCTGGGATCACGGCGACCAGTACAGCCATACCGACCGCGCCGATGGCAATCCCCAAAAAGATGAATCCCGGCAGAAGCACTTCAATAATGGCGAGGACCAATGCCGCGCACAGCCAAACCCACCAAAGGTCAAGAAGCGCAATCATGATTTACCTCGCAACATATTGAAGGCATTGCCAAATGCTTCAAGTGCCTGAGCCGGAACGATCACCGTTTGCGAGGACGGACCGGCGCCCAAAGCGTTCAGGGACTCCACCTGTTTCAGCGCAACCTGATACTGTGCGGCCTCCAGTCCATTATCGGCAATCGCGCGGGCCACAACACCGGTCGCATAAGCCTCGGCATCGGCCTCGATGCGGCGCGCCTTGGCGGATTGTTCTGCCGCATAGAGCTCGGCATCGGCAGCCAGTTCGACGGCTCGTTTTTGACCTTCGGCTTCGGTGACTTGCGCCCGACGCGCGCGTTCGGCATTGAGCTGTTGGAGCATCGCATCGCGGGTGGCTTGATCGAGGTTGACGTCAAGGATCTCGGCGCGCGTTACTTCGATCCCCCAATCGTCCACGGCTTGTTCGACATGCATCTGGATCGTGCTGATCAGCTGTGCGCGGTTGGCCTGCACGTCGTCGAGGTCCATCTTGCCGATCTCGGCGCGCACGATGCCGGCCACGGTGGTGGCAATCGCGGCATCCACGTCGCGGATCCGGTAGACGGTTTTTTCGGGATTGGTGATGCGATAAAAGACCGAGGTTTCCACCTGAACCAGCACGTTGTCCTTGGTGATCGCGTCCTGGCTGGCATTGGGCAATTGCCGCTCGAGAACAGATATCTTGTGGCGCACAACATCCAGAAAAGGAACAATAAAATTGATACCAGGGCCCAGAACGCTGCGCAAACGGCCGAACCGTTCGACGACGAATTGTTCCGATTGCGGCACGATCTGCACGCCTTTGAAGACGACGAGAAAGAGCAGGAAGGCGGCCAGCAGAAAGGCCAGGTTCTGGGACAGAAATTCGAGGATCAGGGTTTCCGGCATATGGTCTCCGATGTTTGTGTGCAACCGCATACATATTGTCTCTGGCGGGCTGATTTACAACATATGGGTAGCACGGTTAGGGCCGGGTAAAAGAAAAACCGGCGCGCCCGAGGGCGGTTTTGCGCGGGGAGTGGCGCGGGTGAAACGCCGATCGGTATGACGTCGGTACTGCAGCGCAGCGAGAATTCCGA
>JBCCNY010000223.1:0-5767 GCA_039025595.1 Pseudomonadota bacterium
CGCACCGCCGCGTTGATCCGCTGGATCCAGAGCGCGCGGAAATTCCGCTTGCGATTCTTGCGGTCGCGGGTGGCGTATTGATTGGCCTTGTCGACGGCCTGACGCGCAACTTTGAAGGTGTTTTTACGCCGTCCGTAATACCCCTTGGCCGCCTTGACGACCTTCTTGTGACGGGCATGGGCGACGGTTCCGCCTTTAACTCTAGACATACGTCAAACTCCTCAGCGCGAATAGGGCATCATAGGCTTGATGATTTGCTCATCAGCCTTGCTCAGCGTCGTGGTACCACGCGCGTTGCGAATGAATTTGTTAGTACGTTTGATCATGCCATGGCGCTTGCCGGCTTGGGCTGTCTTGATCTTGCCACTGGCGGTCACCTTGAACCGCTTCTTGCAGCTCGACTTCGTCTTCATCTTGGGCATTTCCGGTCCTTTCATCGGGTCGGTTCAAACGCCACTCGGCATGCCACATGGGCCGGCGACGTAACGAAGGCTCGCTATAGGCTGGCGAGGGTTACGATGCAATAGACTTTCGCCGCATATTATGAGCCAAGAGCCATTGCTAAATCGGGGTGCGCCGCGTCAACCCGGATCAGTGGACGAGATCAGGCTTTCCTCGCACGGCGCGACGCGAAGGATGTTGGTCGTGCCGGGTTGATTAAACGGCACGCCCGCGGTCACAACGATCTGATCGTCCGCACCAGCATAACCTTGTTCGCGGGCGGCTCGGGCCGCGTTCAACACCGCCTGTTTGAACCGGTTTAGCTCTGGCGTCATGACACAATTCACCCCCCAGCTGAGCCCGAGGCGTCGGGCCGTATTGCGCTGGCTGGTCATGCCGACAATCGGGACGCGCGGACGCTCCCGCGATACCAATAACGCCGTGGTGCCCGACTGTGTGAAACAGCAGATTGCCTTGATATCCGTCGTCTCGGCAATTTCGCGCGCGGCCGCCACAATCCCATCGGCAACACTGGCGCGCTGCGCCCGACGAGACGCTTCGAGAATTTCGGTATAAGTGGGGTCGTCTTCCACCTCGCGGGCCACATTGTCCATCGTCTTGACGGCCTCAATCGGGAAATCACCCGCCGCCGATTCCGCCGACAGCATGATCGCATCGGCCCCTTCGTAGATTGCCGTTGCCACATCGCTCACCTCGGCCCGCGTGGGCATCGGGCTTTCAATCATCGATTCCAGCATCTGTGTCGCAACGATGACCGGTTTAGCCGCCGCGCGGCATTTTCGCACCATACGCTTTTGCAAAGGAGGCACGTTCTGTACCGGGAGTTCCACACCGAGATCGCCTCGCGCCACCATGACCCCGTCACTTTTTTCTAAAATAGCGTCAAAATCCTTCACCGCAGCGGGCTTTTCAACCTTAACCATGATCGCTGCGCGCCCCTTGACCAGTCCGCGCGCCTCCTCAACATCGCTGGGCCGTTGCACGAAACTAAGCGCGAGCCAGTCCACGCCGAGCTCACAAGCGAATTCCAGATCCTCACGGTCCTTATCCGTGAGCGCGGCGAGGGGTAGCACAACATCCGGTACATTGACCCCTTTTCGATCTGAAATCGTGCCACCGGCGATCACCTCAGTCTGAGCATAATCCGCCCCACAGGCCGTGACCCGCAGACGTATCTTACCATCATTAACCAAGAGGGTCGCCCCGACCTCCAGTGCTGCGAAGATTTCCTTGTGGGGGAGACAGACCCGAGAAATTGTCCCAGGCGAGGGATCGAGATCGAGCCGGAACGGCGCCCCTTCCGTCAACTCTTCGCTGCCACTCGCGAATTCTCCAACCCGCAATTTGGGCCCCTGCAGATCCGCCAGAATGGCGATCGGGCTGTTCAGTTCTGCTTCGAGGTCGCGGATGATCTTGTGTTTGGCCAGGATCGAGTCATGGGTTCCATGGCTCATATTGAGCCGAAACACATCTGCGCCTGCCTCATGCAGAGCACGGATTGTGTCGTAATCCTCGGAGGCCGGACCGAGAGTTGCGACGATCTTTACGTTGCGATGGCGTCTCATGATTTCCCCGACACTATCCTGAAAATTGTGCAAAGCCCGCAGCGATGGGCGCTTTAGCTTAATACCCGTTTCCATTTGGCCTGCAACTGTCCTAAGGCAATCCCAAGAACACCTTATGACAATGACCTATCATCCTTTTTTTGAAGATGGCGCGGATCGCCCCGGAAAGTGGCTTGTGACTTGCGATCACGCCACGAACACCGTTCCGTTCTTTATTGGTAACGGATCGCTCGGCATCAGCGACGAGGATATGGCCCGGCACATTGCCTTCGATCCCGGCGCCGCGGGTGTCGCCTGGCAATTGGCGAGTGAATTGCGCAGCGCCTATCTGGGGTCCAATTTTTCACGGTTGGTGATTGATCCGAACCGAGGTGAGGATGATCCAACTTTGGTGATGAAGCTCTACGACGGCACGATCGTTCCCGCCAATCGCCACCTGACCGAGGAGGAGAAAAACTGGCGACTGGATCGGTGCTACCGACCCTACGATTCTGCGCTAGACCGCCTGGCGGGACGCCATACCGACACGATCATCGTCTCCGTTCACAGTTTCACGCCACAGTTTCGCGGGCGTGCCCTGCGCCCGTGGCATGTTGGTATCCTCTTTGCCCAGGATGAGAGGTTATCAAGACCCCTGATCGACAGGCTGCGGGAGGATTCACATCTTGTTGTGGGCGAAAACGAGCCTTACACGGGCGCGCTTGCCGGGGACGCGCTGGACCGGCACGCGGTTTCCAAGGGTCGGCCCCATGCGTTGATTGAGTTGCGTAACGATCTGATCGAAACCGAGGCCCAACAGGTGGACTGGGCGAAGCGGTTGGCGCCAATTCTGGAACAGGCGGCGCAGGATTCCGGGCTGTAGAATAAAGGAACCGCTTGCGTTGAGTAAATCTTGCAGCCCAATTGGAGACGAAAAGGACAGAGCTTTGCCACATATCGTTATCGAACACTCACCACGGCTGGAGGCCAGCCATGATTTGCAAGGCTTGTGCGATGCGCTTTGGGACACGTTTGCGAGCCACCCAGAGATTAGCGCGCCAGACACCGTGCGCGTGCGGACGATCGCGTCGACGGCAAGCCGGACCGGGGTGGAGCCACAAAGCTTTGCCCATGCGACGCTTTTGCTATTGCCCGGGCGGGATGAGGCGACGCGTCGTGAACTCGCCGAGCTGGTCCTCAACACGCTCGATGAGTTTTTGTATGATGTTGGGAGTTTGACCGTACGTGTTGACCACCTCGAGGCACCCTATATCAAGCGTGTACTCACATCGACTCAGGAGGCCGCCCATGGATGACCAGACAAAACTTGAATTGGAGGCGGCGGCCTTTCGCGCTCTCCGCGAGCATCTGATGGAAGCGCGAACCGATGTTCAGAACATCGATATGATGAACCTGGCCGGGTTTTGTCGCAATTGCTTGTCCCGTTGGTATCAGGAGGCGGCAAACGAGCGTGGCATCGACATGGGCAAAGATGAGGCGCGCGAGATCTTTTATGGCATGCCAATGTCTAAGTGGAAGGCAAAGTACCAGACCGAAGCGAGTGCCGATCAAAAACAAGCCTTCGAGAAAAGCTTTGCTGAGAACGTAAAGAAGTAACGCGGCCGCTCTAGTCTAGCCTTTGGATAAATTCGACGATGTGCTGAGCCACGATATCGCCTGCCTCAAGCAGTAGGGAGTGCTTGTAGCCGGATAAAACGGCCAGTTCTGATCTGGGCAAGGCCGCCGCAATCTGCGTGTTGAGGCGCGGGTTGCAGCCACCATCATTTTCGCCCGTCAGAACCAGAGCAGTTGCCGTGACTTCATGAAGCCAGGGCGCCATTTCGGTTCCGGCATAGATCCGAAAAACGTTCATAAAGATCTTGGCATTTGTGTCGATGACCTGTTTGAGCCGGTTTTCAACGACATCGCCGTGCTCTGCGATGAACGCATCGGTGAACCAGCGATCCGTCAGGGTCGGCAGGATTTGCGGGATACCCTTCTCTTCCATAGCCTTGACCACGGCCCAGACTTTCTGACTGTCGTCCTCGTTGCGGAAGGCTGCGGTCGAGAGTAGACCAAGTGACAAAACCCGATCCGGATAGCGGCGCGCATAGGCCGGGCCAATCATGCCGCCCAAAGAATGCCCTGCAAAATGCGCTGCCTCGAAGCTGGTCTGCTCGCGGACGCGTTCCAGATCGTTGACCAATTCATCGAGCCCAAACTCGCCCTCTGGCAATGGGGACGCACCATGGCCGCGAAGATCGTATGTGATCACCGTGAAATGCGGGGTAAGAACTGGCAGCGCCTTGGCCCAAGTATTGCGCGCCGCGCCAATCCCATGGATCAGAAAAATCGGTGGGCCGGATCCTTCGACAGAATAGGCGCAATCGATCACATCGCTCATATGAAGTCACTCTGCTGCTTCGGCGGGAACATCGCGAAAGGCCGGCACCACCTCTTCGGCAAAACACTGAATCGCGTCCAACGTGTCCTGCGGGTCAAGCCCAAAATTAACATTCAGGATGACCCGGTCGATTCCAAGATCCGCGTATGGGGCAAGCTTGTCGATCATCTGTTGTGGCGTGCCGATCAACAGGCTATCGGCCAGGTCTTCGATCGGCGTGGCGCAGGGCAGCGGTCGGATCATGCCGCTATCGACGAGGCCGGGTCCGGTATAGATATTATCGAAACGCCCGTAATAGTGGTGCGCGGCCTCAATTTTGCGCTGTTTGTCGGTCTCGCCCGACGCAACATGGGCCACGCGTGACAAGCTGAGGGTCAGCGGCGCACCCGCCTCACCCATTTCCTCCTTGGCTCTGGTGAAACTGGACACCTGATCGATCAGCAATTGGTGGTTACCCGAGAGCGGCGTGGTCTGAATGTGAAAGCCTCGTTTCGTGCAATGATAGATCCCGTCGGGGTTCATCACCGCCATCATCATCGCGATCGGTCGCACCGGCCGGGGCATGACCGTGATCGGCTCGAACTGATAGTACTTCCCGTTCCAGCTCACGTCTTCTTCGCTGAGCAAGACCTGAAGAAGGTCGAGCGACTCATCAAAACGTTCGCGCGTCTCCTCCATCGGCACGCCCATGCGGGTCATCTCATAGGGAAACGCACCGCGTCCAATTCCCAGCATCAATCGCCCCTCGGTCAGAATATCTGCGACAGTGACTTCGCCCGCATAGACCCGCATATCGTGCAGCGGTAGCACCACGACGGATGTCATGATCTTGATCTGCTTGGTCTGCCCGGCGAGGTGCACTGCGAATTGCAGCGGTGCGGGCATCATCAGGCAATTGACAAGGTGATGTTCTGTGATCGAAACAGCGTCGTATCCAAGCCTGTCAGACAGCTGCGCCTGATCCAGCATGTCGGCATAGACACGATCCCCACCATAGGACTTATCCGGATAATCTGCTGAAAGCTGAATGCTGAACTTCATGCGCGGCTCCCTAGGACTGCTCGCACTATGCCAGTGAATTTAAATGCGATAAAACGAATTTAAATTATAATATGAATCACGAAAGCTGAATTAACTTGAACATAGTGGCGATCCAGACCTTTCTGACCGTTTACCGGCTGGGCAATCTCAACCGCGCGGCAGAGGAATTGAATATCACGCAATCTGCTGTGACGGCGCGTCTGGACGCCCTGGATACTGCGCTGGGCGCGCCACTGCTGAACCGATCTCGCAAGGGGGCGACACTCACCAAGGCCGGATACGGATTTCTGGACCAGGCGGACCTCATCCTGCGCAC
>JBCCNY010000224.1:0-5754 GCA_039025595.1 Pseudomonadota bacterium
AGGCACATCGGCGCTGACCCTGGCTTGGTCCAGCAACCGCCCGGCACCAGATGCCATTGCCTCGGCCGCAGGATTCGGCCAGCCATCGCGCGGTGCGACAAGACCCATGCGATCCAGACCAAAATTCAGCATAGCCCGGGCGGCAGCACCGATGTTTTCGCCCATTTGCGGACGGACAAGGACAAAACTGGGCTGTGTCATGCAACCTCTCTGCACGGATGGAACCTGTCTTGGTTCGTCTATGCGATAGGGGCGTTCCGCGAAAGATCGCATGCGCAAGAGGCATGCGGAAAAGAAGTTGGGCCGCTCTGGCCATGGCCCGTCAACGCCGGTAAGAGAGCTTAAACGACGCTGGAAATCCCACCATGGCCGACGCAGAGCCGCCACGCCTCTACCTTATCACACCGTCCGAATTCGAATTGGCGAGGTTTCCGCAGCAATTGGCGACCGTTCTCGATGCACATCCTGTGGCCTGTGTGCGGCTCGCGATGTCGAGCCATGACGAGGACACGCTGTGCAAGGCTGCCGAGATCTGTCGCGAGGTGACCACGCCGCGAGACGTCGCTCTTGTCGTCGAACGTCATGTTGTGTTGGCCGAACGCCTCGGTCTGGACGGCGTCCATCTGACCGATGGCGCACGTTCAGTGAGAAGCGCACGAAAGACGCTGGGCTCCGACGCGATAATCGGCGCCTTTTGCAGCACGTCACGGCATGATGCGTTGAATGCAGGCGAGGCTGGCGCGGATTACGTGAGTTTCGGACCTGTTGGCGCATCGATGCTGGGAGACGGCAAAGTGGCAGAGCATGACTTGTTCACATGGTGGTCCGAAATGATCGAGGTGCCGGTTGTCGCCGAAGGCGCCATCGATGGTGCCGCGATTGAAACGCTTGCGGGGATCACGGATTTCATCGCTATTGGTGAAGAGATTTGGCATAAGCCGGATCCCACGGCCGCCCTGGCTGCGCTGATTGCGCCCCTAATCTAACGCTTCAGCCGCAGGCGCGACGATCTGGTGGCATCCCGTCCCGTACCGCCTGCTCGAGAACTTGCGACAAGGCCTTGCGATCGGTAAAGTCGCGCGCGTGCACCGGAGTGTGGCGCCGAACAAGGACCATGCCCTGAGGGGCTTGCGCCAGAACCCGCCAGAGATGGGGCGCCAAGGCCATGTCGCCCCACCACCCGTAAAAACGCGCCTCACTTTGTCTCTCATTTTGGGTATCTGGCGCCCAATAGATGACGCTCACAGGCTGGATGACCGCCTCCTGAGGCGTGCCGTGCGCGTAAAACGCGCTCATCAGCGTGGATTTGAAAGGCAGAACACGCAAACCGTCCGTGGACGTCCCCTCGGGAAAAAAAGCGAGGACATGCCCCTTGGACAGGGCGGCGCTCAACTGATGTTGCTGTGCGGCGGCATCGCGGGGATTGCGGGTGATGAAAACCGTCCCGACCATCCGCGCCAACGGACCAATCACAGGCCAGCGCGCCACATCGGATTTGGAGACGAAAACAACCGGCTGGGCCGCACCCAAGGCAATGATGTCGAGCCAGGAAACATGGTTGGCGACAATAGCCTGCCACGCGGAACCTGACGGTACGGCCTGTGTCCCTTCGACATGATGCGTCAACCCAATAAGCCGCAACGTCGCGCGCCAGACCCTATGCACGAACCAAGAGCTTAGGCGGCGACGCGACGCGAAAAAGGCGTGTTCGACCAAACGCAACAACAGCGTGACCAGCGTGCCGGCGAGCAACAGCATCGTCACGAGAATTGCCCGCAGCGTCGCGCGCGCGTGGCCGGAAGGACGGATGGGCGGCAGATTGGGCGGATTGGGTGATTGCCAGGTCAGGCTCACACCGGCATATCCTTAGCATAAATGGCGCGTTGGCGCTCACTTAGTCGGGCGGTGTCCATGACAAGACAAATATCGGTCGTGTTGAATGCGTGATCGATAAAGGCGCCCTCGCCCACGCAACCCCCCAGCCGCAGATAGGCTTTGATCAAGGCAGGCACCTGAAGCATCGCCGCACGGCGGTCAATCCGATCCGCGGGCACCAGATCCATCGGTTGAAACTGCGCCGCGCGGGCACGTACCCGCAGTTTCGGCGGTGCGAGATGGCGATGATGCAGCAGCGACAGAGGTTGGGCGAGCTTCATGGTCGAGGTGCCGTGAAAACTCGCCACGCCAAAAAGAAGCTCGATGCCGTGCCGCGCCACATATTGCGCAAGGCCCGACCAAAGGTGATACATCGCTGTTCCCCCGCGATAGCCTGGAGCCAGGCAGGACCGACCCAATTCAAGCAACGGACGGCCCGAAGCGGTCAGCGC
This sequence comes from Pseudomonadota bacterium, assembly GCA_039025595.1. Taxonomy (GTDB): domain Bacteria; phylum Pseudomonadota; class Alphaproteobacteria; order Rhodobacterales; family Rhodobacteraceae; genus Roseovarius. The sequence continues at coordinate 2,328 of JBCCNY010000224.1, forward strand.
TGTAAGATCGTATTCCGAGGCGGAATAAAACCCACCGGCGAGAGCGGCCTGATCCCCGCGCATTAACCGGTACACGCCCACGATCGCTCCGCCGCGCGCCTCATCCGCGACGATGAGGTGGTCACAAAAATCATCGAAGCGGTCCCGCTCCAGCCGGTTTTCATGATCGACCATGGAGCCGTTTCCGCCCAGCTCCTGCACGAAAACGGCATAGCGCAATCGCATCGCGGCCTGCCGGTCCGCTTGCGTTTCGGCCAAACGGACCGAAAACTGCGCTTTGGTGATCTGCATTGCACCACATCCGTTTTGTCTCGCTGTCGTGCTAAGGCTTTCGATCATCGCCTGCAAGACAAGCCAGATTCGAAGACAAGGCCCGTGTGCTCAAAGTCATATGCGGGTGCAAAGAAAGCACGCGCCGTCTGGCGCGCTTGGCCAACCTGTCATTGGATGCGTTAAGTTTTTGATAACCATGATCCGGCATCACAGCAAATGGCGATCTACCTTGGTCGCTCAAGAAAAAGGATAGTCTCGTGCAATCTGACCCCTATTCACTGGCGACCCTCATCGGCTCTCGTATCTGCCACGATCTGATCAGCCCTCTCGGCGCAGTGAGTAACGGTATGGAATTGCTTAGCCTTTCGGGTACCGAGCCGAGCCCGGAACTGGCGCTAGTTGCCGAGAGTGTAAACAACGCAAATGCGCGTATCCGGTTTTTCAGACTGGCCTTCGGGATCGCGTCAGAGGACCAGATGATTGGCGCCGAAGAAGTGAACGCGATTCTCCAGGGGGTCTATTCGGATGGTCGCGTCACGGCGCAGAGCTTTCCCGCTGGCAACTTTCCACGCGCCGAAGTTCGGGCAGTGATCCTGGCGCTTCTATGCGTGGAACAAACGATCCCGTATGGCGGAAAACTGAGTATGCGAGAGGGTGAAGCGGGCTGGACGATCATCGCGCAGGGGGAGCGGATCAATCTCAAGAGCGAGCTTTGGGACCTGCTCTCCGGCATGACCGAGACTGAGACTGTTCCGCCCTCTGCCGTTCAGTATTTGATGTTGCCGAACATGCTACCCGATATAGGTCTGATCTGCACTACGGATGTGACCAACAACACCGCGACGATCCGGCTCAAGCGCGTGTGAGCCCATCCCCCTCGACCAGGTACTTGAAGCTCGTCAGTTGCGCCGCGCCAACCGGTCCGCGGGCATGCATCTTGCCCGTGGCGATACCGATCTCAGCACCCATTCCGAACTCTCCGCCATCGGCGAACTGGGTGGACGCATTACGCATCAGGATCGCACTATCGAGACGTGCAAAGAAGGCCTCAGCTGCAGCATCGTCTTCGGTGAGAATACAATCGGTATGCTGCGAGCCATAGCGCCGGATATGCGAAATTGCCTCGTCGATCGAACTGACTTGTCGGGCGGCCAGCGTCATCGACAGGTATTCATGACCCCAATCTTCATCGCGGGCGGGCACCGTTCCCTCTATACGCGACAGCGCCTCGTCAGCCCGAACCTCCACACCCGCGTCGATCAGCGCTCGGATGACATCACGTCCGATAGATCCTGCAACATCTTCGTGGATCAGCAGGCATTCCGCCGCGCCGCATATGCCAGTGCGCCGGGTTTTTGCATTGAGCACAACGCGCAGCGCCTTTTCCGGATCCACATTGCGATCGATATAGATGTGAACAATACCCTCCAGATGAGCAAAGACGGGCACGCGGGCTTCTGACTGGATACGCCCCACAAGGTTTTTGCCCCCGCGCGGAACGATCACGTCGATCACGCCGGTCATCCGCAGCATCTCGCCCACCGCGTCCCGGTCACGCGTCGGCACCAGCTGAATGGCGGCCTCCGGCAAACCCGCCGCGCGCAGCCCGCCGACGAGGCAATCGTGGATCGAAGCAGACGAGTGAAAGCTCTCGGACCCGCCGCGCAGGATCACCGCGTTGCCAGATTTGAGGCAGAGTGCGCCCGCATCCGCCGTCACATTCGGACGGCTTTCATAGATGACACCAATCACGCCCAGAGGCGTACGAACCCGGCGAATATGCAGTCCAGAGGGTTGGTCCCACTCGGCCAGTACCTCGCCTACGGGATCGTCCTGCAAAGCGACTGCCAAAAGACCATCGCGCATCGCGGCAATACGCGCCTCATCCAGCATAAGGCGGTCCATCATCGCCTCCGACAGGCCTTTCTCGCGACCAAATGCCAGATCTTTGGCATTGGCCTCGAGAATGGTAGATCGACGCGACCAAACCGCCTCTGCCGCAGCGGTCAGCGCTTGAGCCTTCGCTTCGGAGGAGGCCACGGCAAGCTCGGCCGACGCCTTGACCGCGCTTTCGCTGATCGCCGCCATCAGTTGAGGGATCGTTTCAAAATCCTTCATCGCACAAGTCTCCCAACGCTCAGACGTCCTTTTAACACAGAGCGCTCAAATGGCCATATCATCACGGTGCACCAAAGGACCGCGCGCGGGATAGCCCAGTACCTCGGCAATCTCATCGGTGCGGCGTCCAACGATCCGCGCTGCATCCGAGGCATCATAACGCACGAGCCCCTGCCCCAGCGATTGTCCTGTTACAGAAACCAGATAGACGGCATCGCCCCTCGCAAATGTGCCGCGAACCCCCGTCACACCTGCGGGCAAGAGGCTACTGCCCCGCCGCAGCGCGTCCGCAGCGCCCGCATCGACCAGCACTTCGCCTTTGGGTTTCATTGCGGCAATCCACTGCTTGCGCTTTTGTCGCGGATCGCCCTGAGCCCGAAACCAGGTTGCCGCCGCCCCGTCCGCCAGCGCTTGAAGCGGATGCAAGACCGCGCCCGCCGTGATCGCCATATCGCAGCCTGCCGCTGTGGCGGTCCGGGCGGCCAAGATCTTGGTCTTCATTCCGCCTTTGGAGAGACCCGATCCGGCCTCTCCGGCCATCGCCTCGATCTGCGGCGTGATCTCTTCGACCACGTCGAGACGTCGGGCCGTTGGGTCGGTCGAAGGCTGCGTTGTATAGAGCCCGTCGACGTCGCTGAGCAGAACCAGGCAATCCGCGCCGGCTGTCACGGCTACTTGTGCCGCCAGACGATCATTGTCGCCGTAGCGGATCTCATCGGTCGCCACGGTGTCGTTTTCATTCACGATCGGCACAACGCCAAGGGACAACAAATGCTCCAGCGTCGCGCGAGAATTGAGATAGCGCCGCCGGTCCGCGCTATCCTCCAGCGTGACAAGCACCTGCGCCGCCGTGATCTTATGGGCTGACAGAGCCTCTGCATAGGCGCGCGCCAGTTCGATCTGTCCCACTGCGGCGGCGGCCTGACTGGCCTCCAGCGTCAGTGGACCGCTCCCCAGACCCAGCACACCCCGGCCGAGCGCAATAGATCCCGAAGAGACCAAAATGATGGCTTTGCCGGCCGCATGAAGGCGCGCC
>JBCCNY010000225.1:0-5743 GCA_039025595.1 Pseudomonadota bacterium
CGGGTGAACCCCGTGAACAGCACGTTCATCATCGCCGCGTTATTGCCGACAGCCCATGCGGCAAGGAAGGTCAACAGCATGCCCACGGACATGGTGCCATAGACCTTGTTCATGTGAGCGCGCAGACCTTCGTCAATCGCGGCGGCGCGCGCACCAGTTGCCGGCCGGATTGTGTCGAATTGAGCCATTAAAGCCTCCGATAAGTGTCCCTGTACGAGCCCGTTTCCGGACTTCGCCGTTAATATCGGTAACCTATCGCGTCTTTTCAAGCACCTCGACGTCGCAGGGGCGCGTAAAATTTAACAAGATTGTCGCAAATTCATCAGCTTATGCGTCAATATCCCAAAAGGCACGGCTCGCTTCGCGATGTGCTTGGTGACGGGTCAAGCCCATATCGGTCAGTGCTGCGTCATCGAGACGGGCCAATTGACGTCGTTGACGCGCGATTTCAAACATGTGGCTCAGCGAGAAGCGGGCGATGTGTCTGTGGGGCAGAGCGCGGGTACGGGTTATCTGAGACATCGTCGTTATCCTTCTTGAATTGTGATGTTTCGGATCGAATGATCTTTTCTATTGATGTATCTGGCACAAGCAGTATGATTTTTAAAATGAATGTTTGCTGTCTTAATCATCAAGGAATGTGATGAATGCGAAATCTGGACATGACTACCCTGCGGTCTTTTCTGGCGGTGGCCGAACAGGGCGGAGTAACGCGGGCGGCGCAGGTGCTCAATCTGACGCAATCAGCGGTGTCAATGCAGCTCAAACGGCTGGAGGAAATGTTGGGTATCGCGCTGATGGACCGAACCAATCGTCGAATCGCGCTGACACCGGCGGGGGAGCAATTGCTGACCTATGCGCGGCGGATTGTAGATCTCAACGACGAGGCCGTGGGGCGTTTGTCGGACGAAGTCTTCGAGGGCGAGATCATCCTCGGCGTGCCGCATGATATCGTCTATCCGGTCATACCCCGTGTACTGAAGACCTTTAATAGCGTCTATCCGCGCATGAATGTGATCCTGAAGTCATCTTCGACGTTAAAACTGAAAGAAGCGCTCGGTCGGGGTGAAGTCCACATGATCCTCACGACCGAGGTCGACGTCGAACCGGGTGGCGAAACGCTCACCGAGATGCCGTTGAGATGGACCGGCGCGGTTGGCGGACAGGCCTGGAAAAAGCGCCCGCTGCGGTTGGGCTTTTGCTCGCTCTGTATTTTCCGCGGCACCGTCTTGCGACGTCTCGATGCGGCGGGCATTCCTTGGGAATTGGCGATCGAATCTGACGAAGACCGCTCTGTCGAGGCCTTGATCAGTGCCGATCTGGCGGTGGGCGCGATGCTGGAATCCACCGTGCCGCCGCACCAGGAGGTGATCGCAACCGGTGGCGCGCTGCCCGATCTGGGCACGCACAAAATCAACCTGTATGGCGCGCGCGGACGGGATGAGGCCGCAAGTCACCTTGCGCATTTGCTGCGCAACGGCTTTGACGCGACCCCTCCGACCTTGTTGCGCCAGGCTTAGTCCAGAACAACCTCTCGCTACGGGCGATGTAAAATGCACTGGATCCTGCGGGAATTTGAAGACACGCGTAAACTGGCACAGGCGCTAGATCGTCTCGAGATAGACTACACGTTTCATAGTGTTGTTCCCTTCGAAGGGGATTTGCTCCCGGAGCCAGAGATCGATGATCCAGACAATGTGGTCCTCTTCGGGTCCTACACCCTCTGGCGCTACGCGCTGGCAAGAGGCTTGAAGCCCGGCGTCTTTCGGCTGCGGCCCTTTGTTCATGAGGCAGCATGGCAACCGTATCTTCTGAACGGCGCTGAGTCAGTTTTTCTGCGATTGGACGAGATCCCGGACGCGCTCTCGGACGACGATCAACACTGGTTCATGAGGCCGGTCGAAGATAGCAAAGTAGAAACAGGGCGCGTTCGAAAAACGTGCGACATCAGAGACTTGGCACTCAGAGTGCTCTGTCTTGATGAAGCTGATTTTCCGCTTGGGTCATTGCGTCACGACACGCAGTTAATGCTTTCTGAACCAGTCCGGATCTTCAAAGAGTGGCGCTGCTGGGTTGTTGGACAACAGGTCATTACATGTTCATTGTATAAAGAAGGTATGCGGGTGGTCTACCGGAGAGAGATCGATCAAGACGCGCACTCGTTTGCCCGACATCTCGCAGATCAAACTCTGATTACGCGCCGGCTTATGTGATGGATATTTGCCGCACGGGCGCTGGTCTGAAGATGGTGGAGACAAATTGTATCAACGCCGCAGGCTTCTATGCGGCCGATCTGATGTCTTTGGCTGTCTCTATTGAAGACCTTGGAACGCCGTGAAGCAGATGGCACGGCGTCCGGTGCTTCGTTATTTCATTGTGACCACGACCTTGCCGGTCGCGGCGCGGGCGCGCAGCAACGCGAGGCCCTCGCTCGCCTCTTCGAGCGGAAGTTCATGACTTATATGAGGCACCAGTTTGCCTTCCGCATACCAGTTGAAGAGCGTGGCAAGGCTGTCTGTCACAACATCCGGTCGGAACTTCAGATAGCCCCCCCAATAAAGCCCCATGACGGTGATATTTTTCACCAGAAGATGATTTGCGGGGATTTTCGGCACATCCCCACTGGCAAAACCGATGATCAGTAGGCGCGCCTCTGGATTGCAGGCGCGAAAGGCGGCTTTGAACTGATCGCCGCCAACCGGATCATAGACGACATCCGCCCCGCCAAGCGCGCGCACCGCGTCGCGAATGTCCATGGTGCTTGCATCGATTAGGTGATCTGCGCCGGCGAATTGCGCCGCCTCCAGTTTTTTCTCACCGCGCGCGCAAGCAATCACGCGCGCGCCCATCAGTTTTCCGATTTCGATTGCCGTCAGACCGACGCCGCCTGCCGCGCCGAGAACCAGAAGTGTCTCTCCCGGTTGCAGCTTCGCCTTGTGATCCAACGCCACGTGGCTTGTGCCATAAGCGATTTGAAACGCGGCGGCATCCTCGAAACTCATCTCACGGGGCAGAGCAACGACCCGGTCGGCAGGGAAAACGCCGCGCTCTGCCAAACCGCCCTGGCCGCCAAAGACGGCAACGCGCTCACCCGGAGCGGTGCAGGTGATACCTTCACCCACGGCCTCGACGAGACCGGCGACTTCCATCCCGAGCGTGAAAGGCGGCTCTGGCGTGTCCTGATAGGCGCCGTCAATCATCAGCAAATCCGCAAAATTCAAACCGCAAGCGGCGATCTTCAGAGAGATTTCGCCGGGTCCGAGCGGGGGCAACTCTATCGTCTGCAACAACGGCGCCTCACCGAAACGATTGATCCTGAACGCGCGCATTGTTTCGTCGCCTTTTCGGCTTTGCTGATCCCTGCGCGATTAGACTCTTTCGAAAAAAGAAGTCAAATTTGGTGCATTTTCTCCTGCGATTGTCTTTAACATCATAGAAAAGAGGCACTTAATCCTATCCAAAAGGAGTACATGCTCGTATAGATTGAGGGTTTTTCGCCCCAATCCTCTTTACAGGGAGTGAAAATTCTTGAAATCGATTGGGTATATGGTAGCGTTCGGTAGCGCTGCTGGGATGCGCTGTTTTAATGGTTCGACGCGGAAGTTTTGTCGAGTTTATGACAATTCGCGCATTTTGGGAGATACACATGCCGCACCCCGTAGACGTACATGTTGGGAAGCGAATCCGGCACAGGCGCTGGCTTGTTGGGATGACCCAACAACAACTGGCCGAGGCTGTCGGGATCAAATTCCAGCAAATCCAGAAATATGAGACAGGCGCTAATCGTGTGAGCGCGTCAAGGTTGTGGGACATAGCCGATTCGCTCGATGTTGACGTTAGCTTCTTCTTCGAAGGGCTGGATCAGAGCGAAGAAGACAAGCAGCCCTCCGATATGGTTTCGGCTGATCTGCTGGGCGACAAGGAAGCGCTTGATCTGATACGTTCTTATTACGCGATCCCTGAAAACCAACGCCGCAGGCTTTTCGATCTCGCGAGAGTTCTCAGCGACGTCGCATAAGACACCGATCGAGGCTGACACCTTTGGTATCCTGACCGGAATAGGCCAGCGCTAAACACGTGGACTGTGTTCGCGATAGGGCCTGTGTCTTTAGATGATATCTCGCGTATAAAGACCCAATGAGAGCCATCCCGATCGACAGCGCGGAGGCGTTTGACACCGCGAATGCTATGGCAAATGCAGCGCGCGAGGCCATTTTGCCGTTTTTCCGTGATGCGAGCTTGCAAACGACCGACAAGAATGCGGGCGAGAACGGTCGCGTATTTGACCCTGTCACCGCCGCGGATCGCGCCGCTGAGAAGGCCATGCGGGATATCTTGTCCGAGCGGCGGCCCGATGACGGTGTTCTGGGCGAGGAATTCGGCACGACGTCCTCGCGTTCCGGCCTGACATGGGTGCTTGATCCGATTGACGGGACGCGCGGTTTCATGTCGGGCACACCCACATGGGGTGTTCTGATCGCCCTGTCCGATGCTCAGGGACCAGTCTATGGCCTGATCGACCAACCCTATATTCAGGAACGGTTCGAGGGAGGGCTGGGTCGGGCAATGATGGTTGGACCGCTCGGGACGCGAGATTTGCGCGCAAGAGGTGAGCGGCCTCTGAAGGAGGCGATTCTCTTCACCACCTTTCCCAAAGTCGGCACGGCTCGCGAAGCCCAGGCATTTGCCGCCGTCTCTGACGAGGTGAAGTTGACGCGATACGGGATGGATTGCTATGCCTATGCGCTTCTCGCCGCAGGTCAGATAGACTTGGTGATCGAGGCTGGTCTGGCGCCCTATGATATTCAGGCACCGCTTGCGGTTGTCGAAGCTGCGGGAGGTCTGGTGACCGATTGGTCTGGAGGACCTGCGCATCGGGGCGGGCGTGTCGTTGCCGCCGCCGGGTGCGAACAACATCGTGCCGCATTGGCGATTTTGGCTCAGTATCTTTGAACAACTGTATCTTTGAACAACTGTATCCTTGAACAACTGTGACAGGTAATGCTGAAAAACAGACGGGCCTGGCGAGGTCTGTATCGCGGAGCAGAAAGTGGCGTAACGGCCGCCGTACACACCCAAAAACTCTTTAAATAAATATACACGGAACTGTAAATTACGTGGGCAGCCGTTCCGCCATGTTCAGGAGTATCTGTGTTTTATGGCGCTTTTGCGGGGAGATGAGGGTTAGGTCTGGACCAAAGAGGGGCAGTGTCGTCCAAGCTGTTGTCAATTGCCGCGAGGCGGCATTTTCCGGGGTTGCGGGATGGAGCAAGATCACCGCATCCACTTCGCGCTTTTAGAAACCGTCTCGACAAGACATCGGCAGAGGCAGATGCTGCGCAACGTTACTGGTACATGACGGATATGATGACAGGCGGAATGACAGCCACCACACAGGCACGGCCGGGATGGGGCATCTTTTGGATGGTACTGACCGGCGTTCAGTTTGTTGGTGTGACGGCCTTGGTCAAAATCCTAGGCACCCGCATCCCGTCGCCGGAGGCCGCCTTTCTGCGCTACGTTCTGGGTCTGGTGTTCCTGTTGCCTCTTGCGCGCGCCTTGCTGCAAGAGCAGCTGCCGCGGGGAACCTGGTCCCTGTTTGGTTGGCGTGGGTTGGCCCATGCTGTGGCGGTAGGGCTTTGGTTTTACGCGATGGCGCGGATTCCTATCGCGGATGTGACGGCGATGAACTACCTCAGTCCGATCTATATCACCATCGGTGCCGCCTTGTTTCTGGGCGAGC
>JBCCNY010000226.1:0-5717 GCA_039025595.1 Pseudomonadota bacterium
ACCGTCGATGTCACGTTGCAAAAAGCCCTCCTGTTCGGCCGTCGCAAGAAGTCTATGGATTGTTGCTTTCGGAAGACCGAGCGTTTCCGACAAGGTGGAGGGAGCGACGGGCACACCGGCGCGCGCCACCGCTTCAACCACGAGCAACAGGCGCAGATTTGTCGGGATCTGTGCCTTGACCGCACTGACCTCGTCATCTGCAAACATGTGGCCCCCTATCGTTCAGGTAACAAAAACAGTGCCAGTTCCGGTGTCAACGCTACAAACACCCAAACACTGATCAGCGCCAACAAATAGAACGTGGTGTACCGCAAGAGCCTAAAATACGGCACACCGGTTACGCCCGACGCCACATAGAGGTTCAGACCGTAAGGCGGCGTGATGAAACCGATTGAGGCGCCCACAAGGAAGATGACCGAGAAATGGATTGGATCCACGCCAACGCTGGCCGCAATGGGTGCCAGAATGGGCGCCAAGATGATCGTCACGGGCAGGCTTTCTAGGATCATCCCAGAGACAAACACAATCGCCATCGCGGTAAACAGCACCGCGTGATAGCCGCCCATGGAGGTCACGAAGTCACCGATGACCTGCTGTGCGCCAAGCAGTGACAAGATCTGTTGCATCACGACCGAGACGGCGATCAGCGGCGCAAGAATGCCCGTGATCTGCGCCGAACGCATGACGATGCCCGGGATTTGCGGGACGGTGAAGCCTTCGACCACCAGCATCGACACAGCCGACTTTTCTGACCAATCCTTAGTTTGGTCCATGCTCAGCGATTTGCTGACAACCCAACTGGCCAGACCCGCGATGATACCAAAGCCGACGGTCACACCCGCCGCTTCGGTCGGGGAGAATTTACCAGTGTAAATCCCCCACAGCACAAGCCCGATAGCAAAGAAGCCGAGCCACGCCCCGAGTGATGTCTTGAACACCCGTAGGAGCGAGAGCGGGATAAGATAACCCCAGCCATTGCGCCAACAAACGATAAAGCAAGCCAGCATCATCCCACCAACCATCATTGCGCCCGGGATGATACCGGCGACGAACAGGTCAGAGATCGGCAGATTCATCAGGAAGCCGTAAACGATAAAGATAATCGAAGGCGGGATGATGATCCCGACCGTACCACCCGCCGCCGCGGTCGCGGCCGAGAAACGTTCGTCATAGCCCCCTTTTACCATTTCAGGGTGAAGCATCGACCCGATCGTGGCCGTGGTTGCCGAGTTCGAACCCGAGATTGCCGCGAAAAGACCACAAGCCCCGAGGCTTGCCATGGCGAGCCCGCCGCGTACCCAGCCGAGGCAGGAATAGGCGAAATCGCTGAGCCGTCGCGCGATGCCTGAACGGTTGATCAGATCGCCGGTCAGGATGAAGAGCGGCATCGCGAGTAGCGCAAAGCCATCTGTGAACACGTCTTGCAGCGCTGCACCCATATTGAGTAGCGGCAATTCCAGAACAAAAGACATGCCGATCACCCAATAGGCGATCACCAAAAATACCGGTACGCCCATCATGAACAGGATCGTAACCGCAACGGATATTACCGTGATGATGGTGGGATCGCTCATGCGTCACCCCCGATCACTGCCGCCTCGATCATCTCGCTTCCCTCACGGTATTTCTTCAGGTCGGCGAGAAGGTTCTCTATCACCCGTGCTGTCAACAAGACGAAGGCAACCGGAACCGTTGCTAGAAACCACCATTGCATCACGTTATCGGTGCCCAGCATGATGGAGAAATTTGCGGCCGCGCGGATGGTTTCTTTGGTCGTCGTGACCACCACGATCCACGAAACACCAAGCCATAGAATGGCGTCGAGCATCAGGCAGAACAGCTGTCCGGCGCGCGGCATGTTCTTGCGGAATTCCGCGAAGGCCAGATGAGTGCGCAGCTTCACGTTATAACTGCACCCAACCCAGGCCATGATTAGAAAGAGAAAGGGTGGTATTGTCGTGGACCAGGGCGGTTGCCCATCCAGAAAGAAGCGCTGCACCACTCCAGAGAAGATGATGTAACCAATAGCCAGATACGCCGCGACCATGACGGTTGGCTCGAGGTTGCGTTCAATGAACGGTACAAATCGATAGATCGCTGTGACCAAAGCACCGCCGAGCAAAGTGACGATCAAGCCGAGCGGCCAAACCGCTGGATTTGTGCGCATCTCGCTTTGTAGCATGAATGGGTCACCAGAGAATATGGCGGATAAAAGATCCCCCATGCCCGCAAATGATTCCATGACGAAACCTCCCTCTGATCCGAGGCCCGCGTCATTGCTTCGGGGTGATCTACGGGCTCGATTTCTAGAATTGTAATGACGAGACCCGGGCGATAGGCGCCCGGGTCACAAAAGACAGCGACGAGTGCGCGTCTCCTCTGAGATTAGCCTTTCCACCAGCGGCGGGGTTCGACATTCTCCGCGAGGGTAATGTCATGCTCGCGCACGGTGTTGTAGATCTCCTGATAGGTGTCGATGCCACCGGCCCAGCCATTAATGCGTTCGCGCCACTGCTCCCAGAGCTGCGGCTGAAATTCAGGCGAGCACATTTCCTCGGCCTTTTTGATTTCGGCGTCGGACAAGGCGGCAACGCGCACATTGTTCTGCGCGAAGATGGTGTCCGGACCCTGGTGCGGATGCGAGAAGCCGACGGTGTTGACCAAAGCCGCTTCGTTCGCCGCCTGAACATGCACCTGCGTGAGATATGACGCTTCCATCACTGCATCCTGTAGCTCACCGCCAAGGCTATCAAAGGTCGACGCATTCATCGCGGTGTGCTCTGTGCCGCAGAAGAAGCGCAAATCAACGCACTGGCTGACAACCGGCGACATGTTTGCGTAAGCTACGGCTGAAGCCCAGGTCTCCGCCCCATCGATCAAGCCCTGCTTGAGGCCATCGAGCGTTTCTTCCCAGGCGACCGGCACAGGGTTGAGCTCAAGCGCATTCATCGCAATCCGTCCCAACTGTGTGCCCGTCACGCGATTTTTCGTTCCGGCCAGCTGATCGATCGATGTGACGGTCTCTCTATCCTGCCACGAAAGACCCAACTGAATGCCGCGCAATTCTGCATGGGTGAATAGGAACTTCAGTCCGTGCATCTTCTCAAAAGGATCCCGCAGGACTTCCTGCGACTTCGGATGGTACATGAAGTAGTACTGATCGGCCCGGGTCCGGAACATGTATGCGTAATCCAGCACGTTCAAAAACGGCGCACCGCCCGCTGAGTTCTGGGTTGAGGCTGCATAGATGTCTACGATGCCTTGTTGCGCCTTTTCAACGCACGAGAGCTGTCCACAAATCTGATTGTTGCCAATGAACTCAACGCGGATTTCACCGTCCGTACGTTCTTCGAGGTCACGCGCGAATTCGAGACAACCAGCGCGCTCAATAAGCAAGTTTTGCTGGTTAAAACCGGATGCGCCAAACTTCAACTCAAACTTCGGCTCTTTGGCAAAGCGCTTGTCATAGGTCGATTCTGCGGCTTTCGCGAGGTTTGCTGCTGTCATTGCACCGCCAAAGGTACCGGCGGCCAGCAGGGTCGAACTCATACCATAAGTCCCTGCTATCTTGAAAAAATCTCTACGAGATACACCACGAATACGATCATACACGCCCATTGCTTCCTCCCATATCAGCAATTAGTGAGACACTTTGTTCCAAAAAACTCTAGATTAGTAATTCCTCTTTGGCTACACAATTCTTCGGTGAGAGGAGGACAGCGTGCAAGCAGATTTTATTGTTGTTGGTGCCGGCTCGGCCGGCTGCGTGCTCGCAAACAGGCTGAGCGCGAACCCGTCAAACAGTGTCACCCTGCTCGAAGCGGGTGGCAAGGATTGGAACCCTTGGATCCATATTCCGGTTGGTTACTTCAAGACAATCCACAATCCCAACGTCGATTGGTGCTACAAAACAGAGCCTGATCCGGGTTTGAACGGGCGCTCTATCGAGTGGCCGCGCGGTAAGGTTCTGGGAGGATCTTCATCGCTTAACGGACTGCTCTACGTGCGTGGCCAGCCCGAAGATTATGACCGCTGGGCGCAAATGGGAAACCGAGGTTGGGCATGGGAGGATGTGCTACCGCTCTTCAAACGTTCGGAGAAGAATGAGCGCGGTGGAGATGATTTCCATGGCGATGATGGAGAGCTATCAGTCTCAAACATGCGTATCCAGCGACCTATTACCGATGCCTGGGTGGCCGCCGCGCAAGCTGCTGGATACCGGTTCAACCCCGACTACAATGGCGCGAGTCAGGAAGGTGTTGGGTATTTTCAACTGACAGCCCGGAACGGACGGCGCTGCTCCTCTGCCGTGGCCTTCCTGCACCCCGTGAAAGATCGGCCAAATCTGAACATCATCACACATGCTCAGGTGGAGAAAGTGAATTTTGAGGGCTCGCGCGCGGTGAGCGTGTCCTACCGTCACCGCAGTGGCGAAGTTCGAACCATAAAAGCATCCCGCGAGATCGTTCTGGCCGGGGGGGCGATTAATTCGCCGCAACTCCTGATGCTGTCGGGAATCGGCGATCCGACCCATCTGGGCGATTACGGTATCGATGTCGTATCGGCTCTGCCGGGGGTGGGCAAAAACATGCAGGATCACCTGCAAGCAAGGCTTGTTTACAAATGTAACGAGCCCACGCTGAACGACGAAGTGCGTACACTAGCAGGCAAGGTCAGGATCGGACTCAAATACCTTATGTTTCGCGCGGGGCCGATGACGATGGCGGCGAGCCTCGCCACGGGTTTTCTTAAGACACGCGATGATGTCTTGACGCCCGACATCCAATTCCATGTTCAGCCTTTGTCGGCGGAGAACCCGGGCAAAGGAGCCGATCCATTTTCGGCATTCACCATGTCTGTCTGCCAGCTCCGCCCGGAATCCAAGGGCGAGATTAGGTTGACCAGTGCCGATGGGCGGACCTATCCCAAAATCATCCCCAATTATCTGAGTACGGAGACCGATTGCCAAACAATTGTCGACGGGGTGAAAATCGCGCGGAGGATTGCGCGATGCGCCCCGCTGACGTCAAAGATCAGCGAGGAGTTTCGACCAAACACGGATATTCCCCTCGATGATGACGCGGCAACGCTGGACTGGGTGAGAGACAATACCGCGTCGATATACCATCCCACGGGTACGTGTAAGATGGGACAGGACGATACGTCGGTTGTCGATCACCGACTGCGTGTTCATGGGGTTACTGGTTTGAGGGTTGCAGATTGCTCCATCATGCCGGAAATCGTATCCGGGAATACAAACGCGCCGGCCATCATGATCGGCGAAAAGGCGTCGGACATGATTTTAGAGGACGTCTAGATCCTAGCTAAAAGACTAGCTGCGAGGGCGCGCCCGCTTTGCCACGCATGTTCGGCGCGCGCGCCAAGGCACCAATCGCCACCGATATGCAAACGACCAGTCTCGTCTGTAAGACACGGCGCGCCTAGAGGATTGGACGCTTGCGCATAACGCCAGCGATGCCCGGCCACATAGGCCACATCCTCTTGCTCCCTGCCGATACAAGCGCAAAGCAACGGCAGCATTTTGGCAGCGATGTCTTCCTTCGAGCCTTCCAGATTTGCGATACTCCAGTCCAAACTTGCTTGTGCCACCCAACAGGCGTGATCTCCCCGACCCGGTTTGCTGTCGTCGCGGGCTATCCAGGCAAGATCGGCCTGCGGATCGCGCCGGGTCAGAAAAGGACCGGCGTCTCTCGCGG
>JBCCNY010000227.1:0-5699 GCA_039025595.1 Pseudomonadota bacterium
CTGCGAGACGCAATGGCTCGCGGAAAAGCCGTTCGACGGTGATATCTCCGGAGCGCAGTGGCAGTTGTGTCAAGATCAGATCATAACGACCGTCTTGCAAATCTTCTTGCAAAACAATCGGAGCCGCTTCGCGGATGATCAGTTTCAGTTCCGGATAGGCTCTGTGCAAAAATCGCGTCAGATAGGGAAGAAAGTAGGGACCGAGTGTCGGACTGGATCCTAGTCGCAGTGTCCCGCTGATCCCGTCACGCGCAGATTTCGCGCCGACTTGAAGTGAAGAGACTTCGTCCATGATTTTCCGAGCATGTTCCAGAACAACACGCGCACCGGGTGTCAGAATTGCGCCGCGCTTACCCCGTTCGACCAGCGTGACTCCCAACGCTTCCTCGAGCCGAACAATCTGCTGGCTCAAAGAGGGTTGGCTGATACCTTCACGGTCCGCGGCCTTTCGAAAACTGCCCGTTTCGGTCAGGGCGATAAAATAGCGCAACTGCCTCAGCGTGACAGAATGATCCATGCTCGATCCTTACCTGAGGCAATGTCTATAGGTTTTTCCTATCTTTATATTAGCTTCGATAGGCTAGTTTGAAAAGCGAAATGCCATATTATATCCGTCAACGAAAGTTGACACACAGCGATGCAAAAAAGGGGTTTTGAAGTGAACAGAAAAAAACTGTCAACCCGATCACTCACGGAACGCATTGAAACGCTTTCGCGTCGCAAAACAAATCTCGAAAAGCAAATCGAAAAGGAATTGGATGAGGGAGCCGCAGACGAAGTCCGCCTGGCGCGTTTGCGCAAGGAAACCATGGGACTTCGGGATGCGATACGCGTGACGCGCACGGTTATGTCACAAGTACGTGCTCGCTCCGGAATGGTGAGCGGAGCACGGTAGGAACGCAGGGAAGCCTGGGCGCGGGCGCTCCTTGCTAAATCGGCGAACAAGGTTGCCTCTCGGGGCCCGCAACTCTAACCTCGTTCGTCGCATCGGAGGCAGGCCCCCTGTCAGTGAAAGGGGAACTGACGTAAGGCCTGCCTCTGTACTTCTATAAAACACTGTCAGATCAGGGCTTTCATCGTCGCGTTTCCGCGTGTTATCCCCGGGAAAACACGCGTTGCGCCGGTCGGAGCTTTTCCTCATGACAAATGAAATTCGTCTTGCATTCGAACACCCTGTTGCGCGCGCCGACGCCACCGCACCGGAGGGTCCGCTGGACCGAATATCCGTGCGTGACCATGTCGTCGAGGTCGAGATCGGCGCCTTTCAGGCGGAACGCGGGGTGACCCAAAGGATCGCTTTCAGTGTCGTGGTCGAGGTCCGGCCACTGACCGACCCGATTGATGATGATGTCGATCGCATTTTGAGTTACGACAAGGTGACTGAGGCGATTTCTGCAGAGCTGGCCGCAGAACGGCTGAATCTTCTGGAAACCTTGGCAGAAAGGATTGCAGAACGGATTCTCTTTGAACCTCAAGCGGTTCGGGTATTTATCCGGATCGAAAAACTTGACCGGGGTCCGGGCGCACTTGGCGTCGAAATTATGCGCTCTATCGAAGATCTTAAGACCAAACCGGTCGCACAGCATACCGATGTTACGCCGCACCCGCATGTTGTCTTCCTCACAAATCCGGCTGTCCGTTCTGCCCATCTCATACGTTGGCTTGACCAACTCGAGCGCAGGG
The DNA here is from genome assembly GCA_039025595.1 of Pseudomonadota bacterium. Lineage (GTDB taxonomy): Bacteria > Pseudomonadota > Alphaproteobacteria > Rhodobacterales > Rhodobacteraceae > Roseovarius. The sequence goes on from JBCCNY010000227.1 coordinate 1,684, forward strand.
CGGAACCGGTTATTTTGTGCGTGGGCGCGCCCGTGTCCGATAGCCCCAAAACAGGTCATCGGATGACCCAACGTCGGGTCGATTTGCTCGCGCTGGAACAGAATGCCTGGGTGCTCGCGGGTCGGGATGATCGATGCGTGGTGGTCAACACGAGAACAGAGCTCGACTGGGCAATGAAAAACGGACAGATCAGCGTCTGGGCCCCATCAAAAATCGTTCTGGATGCCGTGGATGGCCCGAAAACGGGCCCCGATGATCCTGTCGCGCTTGCCGCCTGGTTTGCGGGCGACATTCATGCCTCTGATCTTTTGGTGATCGGGACGACCCCCCCTTCGGACTCATCTGTACCGGTACTGGTGCAGGACATCGCACAATCGGGCCTTTAAGGCCCTGTCGATGCAAGAGTATTTTCGCCCTATCCCCAACACAGATTTGGCACGTCCTGCGACCGCCTTATCGCTGGCTGGCACTTGGTGCTGGTTTGATCGTGTCGAAGTCATATCAAGGGAAAGCAATGCAACCCCACATGTGATCGCGGCCCACGATGTTCCGGCAAACATCCTCGAGTATCTCACAACCCCACGCGCCACTATCGCCGGGCTGGACTTTGCCAAACCAAAGCTCATGGGAATCCTGAATGTGACGCCCGACAGTTTTTCCGATGGCGGCACGCATTTCGAACTTGACGCAGCCCTTACCGGCACACGGGAGATGATCGCGCAAGGGGCCCATCTGATTGATATCGGGGGTGAATCCACGCGCCCCGGCGCGCAGAAAATCGACTCTGAAGAAGAGATCCGTCGCACCGCCCCGGTGATCGAAGCGATCCGCGCTGAAAGCGCCGTCCCCATTTCAATCGATACCCGCAAAGCACCGGTGGCCCGGGCCGCGCACAACGCCGGCGCGGATATTGTGAATGATGTGGCGGGTTTTACCTTCGACCCTGCCCTTGCCCCGTTCTGCGCTGAGAGGGGTTTGCCGGTGATGGTGATGCATGCAAAGGGCACCCCGGATATAATGCAAGAGGATCCGCGCTACAGTCACGTCGCGCTCGATGTCTACGACTTTCTCAAGGAGCGTGTCGATACGCTGGAACGCCTGGGTGTGCCCCGGTCCAAAATCGTTGTCGATCCCGGTATCGGCTTCGGTAAAACGCTGGCGCACAATCTGACGCTGTTGCGCAACCTGTCGCTTTTTCACGGGTTGGGATGCCCGATTCTGCTCGGCGCCTCGCGCAAACGCTTCATCGGGACACTGGGCGGGACTGACGAGGCACGGCATCGCGCGCCCGGTTCGATTGGAGTAGCGCTGGCGGGTCTGGCGCAAGGCGTACAGATGCTCCGGATCCATGATGTGGGCGCAACACGCGAAGCGATGCAGCTTTGGTGGGCAGCGATCTTTGAACAACCTCTAAATGGTGAAAAACAACAAGTATAACACTATTTATCTGGAAAAATCCAAATACAGGATTGAGTATTATCAAGTAAGTTTCGAACTAAAAAGACGCTTGAGCGCCCCTGCCTGGCTCAGTGCGACGCCGGACAGGATCATGATCAGCGCGAGAAACAGGCTGGGTGGAAGCGCTTCGTTCAAGACGATCGTGCCGAAAATCACCGACCAAATGGGAACCTGATAATTGACCAATGACATGAAAATCGGACCTGCCTCTTTGATGACCTGAACGAGCAGGATCTGTGCAATCCCGGTCGGCAGAACACCCAGATAGATTAGGGCCACCCATCCGAGTGCACCCGGTTGCGCGGGCAAACCCTCGGTGTAGATCGCATAGGGAACGAACACGATCGCCGCTACCAGCAGCGTGGCCGCGGCCAAAGCGATCAGATTTACCGGCGGACAAAGCCGCGTGAAAATACTGCCCACCGCATAACAAAAGGCGGCGCCCACACAGGCCAATTGCGCAAGGCCTTCACCCGCCGCACCCGTTGTCTTAAAGGCTTCAGGACCAATGAGGATGAACACACCGATGGTGCCCATCCCAAAGCCCACAGATCGCCGCCATGTCATTCGCTCGCCCTCGATCAAGACATGGGCCAGCGGCAAGACGAGAAGCGGCACCACGGCCATGCAGACCCCAGCAAAACCCGCCGCTACAACTTGCTGACCCCAACTCAACAGAGCAAAGGGCACCGCGTTGGAAAAGAGTGCAAGCGCAAGAATAAAAAGCCAGAGACGCAAGGCTCCCGGCCCGGAGAAGCGCGGCAATCCATGCCCAAGCGCATAGCTCAGCATGACGAGAAAGGCCGCGCCCATCCCCAAACGGACCGCAACAATCGTGAGCGGACCCAGATCCTCGGCCAGAGCGAGGGAGGTCACCATGAAGGCGGCTCCCCAGATCACGCCGAGGGCTGCGATGCGCAACCAGTTGATCGCCGCGATGTCCATTTGCTCTCTCCGGAAAAGGCGCCCCCGCCTGCGGGACGCCCGATTTCAGATCAGTTCTTTGCCTGATCCACCAGCTTGCCCGCTGAAATCCACGGCATCATCGCGCGGAGCTTTTCGCCCACTTCCTCGATCTGGTGCGCATCGTTCATCCGCCGCGTCCCCTTGAAGAAGGGCTGGCCCACCGCATTTTCCTGCATGAAATCGCGCACGAATTTACCGGTTTGGATGTCACGCAGGATCGCCTTCATCTCGGCCTTGGTCTGATCGTAAGGCAAAACACGCGGACCCGAGACATATTCGCCATATTCCGCGGTGTTCGAGATCGAGTAATTCATGTTGGCGATCCCGCCTTCATAGATCAGATCCACGATCAGCTTCACCTCGTGCAGACACTCGAAATAGGCCATTTCAGGCGCATAACCGGCCTCGACGAGCGTCTCAAAGCCCATGCGGATCAGTTCAACCAAGCCACCGCAGAGCACAGCCTGTTCGCCAAAGAGGTCGGTTTCGCATTCCTCGCGGAAATTGGTCTCGATAATGCCGGAGCGCCCGCCGCCGATGGCCGAGCAATAGCTCAGGCCAATTTCCAACGCCTTGCCGGAGGCATCGTTGTTGACGGCCACAAGGCAAGGCACACCGCCGCCTTTGACATATTCACCACGTACCGTATGCCCGGGTCCCTTCGGCGCCATCATGATCACATCGACACCGGCCTTGGGCTCGATCAGCCCAAAATGCACGTTGAGCCCGTGCGCAAAGGCGATCGCCGCCCCGTCTTTCAGATTGTCGTGCACGTATTTTTTGTAAGTCTCGGCCTGCAGTTCGTCCGGCATGGTGAACATTATCAAATCGCACCAGGCGGCGGCTTCCGCGATTTCCATGACCTGCAACCCTTCGGCTTCGGACTTCTTGGCGCTGGCGGAACCCGGACGCAGAGCCACGGCCAGATTTTTGGCGCCACTGTCCCGCAGGTTCAGCGCATGGGCGTGACCTTGGCTGCCATAGCCGAGAATGGCCACTTTCTTGTCCTTGATAAGATTGATGTCGCAATCGCGATCGTAATAGACGCGCATATTTCGATCCTTTCAGAGTGGCGGGCCCTGAGCGCGGCCCAAATCGGTGCGCGAAAAATGCATGCGGATTACGGAGTATTCACAACAAAGACATGTCATTTGGCAATTTAAATGATATTTTCATTCATGAATCAGACAGATAGTATTGCTTTCATGCTTGATGATATAGACAGACGTATTCTGCGCCAGTACCAGCACGACCCGAGCCTGTCCGGCGCGGCGATTGCCGAACGCGCGGGCGTGACATCCGCGACCTGCGCGCGCCGTCTGACACAGATGAAGTCCGCCGCCATTCTGAAAGGCAATCACGCGGTAATTGACTGGCCGTCTTTGGGCTATTCGGTCGAGGTCAGCTTGCGAATAACGCTGGACAAGACGCCGCCCCGCGCCTTTGACGCCTTCATCGACGCGGCACGGTCCATTCCTGAAGTTATTGAAATTCAGACATTTCTCGGGCGTGTCGATGTGCGTCTCTCGGTGATTGCGAAGGATATGACAGATTATCAGCGCCTTTACCGTGAGGCGATCCTGACCCTGCCC
>JBCCNY010000228.1:0-5684 GCA_039025595.1 Pseudomonadota bacterium
CGATCCTGAACCATGTGAATGCCTCGGTGCTCACTGCGAAAGCGCGAGGATTTATCTCTCCTGTGACCTTAGCCCAGAAAACAAAAGAAAAAGAGACCTGAGACATGGCAGGTGCGAGCGAGACGACAGGGCGACCGAACAGCTTTGTTGCAGGATACCTGCCGGTTTTGATCTCGGCGGCGCTCTTTGCCTACTTTCTGGGCTTCTTACCGGATGTGTCGGCAGGGAACGCCGTGATCTGGGCCGCGCCCTGGATCCCGTCGCTCGGGATCGAGCTGGCCTTTATGGTCGACGGGCTGAGCCTGACATTTGCTTTGCTGATCTCCGGGATCGGGACCTTGGTGCTGCTCTATTCCAACACCTATCTCGAAGGCCATGTGCAATACGGGCGTTTCTCGCTTTTTCTGACGGCCTTCATGCTGTCGATGCTGGGTCTAGTTCTCGCCGATGATCTGATTCTGCTTTTTGTTTTTTGGGAACTGACGACGCTCACCTCCTACATGCTGATCGGCTTTTCGCACGAAGATGCAAAGAGCCGGCGCAATGCGCTCCAGGCGCTCTTTGTCACCGGCGCGGGCGCTCTGGCCTTTCTCGCCGGTCTGATTCTGCTAGCCAATGCCGCCGGTACCACGCGCCTGTCCGAGATCATTACGATGGGCCCAGTGCTCACCGAGCATGCGCTCTATCTGCCGATCCTGATCCTTTTCTTTGCGGGCGCATTGACGAAGTCGGCGCAAGTGCCCTTTCATTTCTGGCTGCCCAATGCGATGGCCGCGCCCACGCCGGTCAGTGCATTTCTCCATTCCGCCACCATGGTCAAGGCGGGTGTATTCTTGCTCGCGCGGGTTCATCCTGCGCTCTCGGGAACGGATGTTTGGCTGTGGACACTGACAATTCTGGGGGCGATCACGGCCGTCTTTGCCTCTGTTCAGTCGCTCCGGCAAAGCGACCTGAAGCAGGCGCTGGCCTACACGACGCTGATGGCTCTTGGCACGTTGACGCTCTTTCTCGGACAAGCCTCGGGCTATGCGATGACAGCCTTCGCGACCTTTCTGATCGTCCACTCGCTCTATAAGGCGGCACTTTTTTTGGTTGTGGGATGCATCGACCATGCCACCGGCACCCGCGAAGCCGAACAGCTGGCCGGTCTGGGGCGTCTGATGCCGGTTACGGCTCTGGCTGCGGCAATTGCGGCGCTCTCCATGGCCGGGTTCCCTCCCTTTCTCGGTTTCATCGGCAAGGAATTGAAGTACGCCGGGGCGATTGCCGTGGCGAGCGAACCGGTTCTCGTCGCCGGAGCGGTCCTGCTGTCGAATGCCTTGATGTTTGCCGTGGCAGGCGTGGTGGCGCTTCGGCCCTTCTGGACCGGGTCCGCAAGCTTCGCGCACCTTCCGAAAGAGGCACCCTGGCCAATGCTCGCGGGACCGGTGTTGCTCGCCGGTTTGGGCGCGCTTTTCGGGATCTATCCGGATCTGCTGCAACGGGCCTTGGTCACGCCAACGGTCATCTCGCTGACGGGCACTGCGGAAGAGGCCAAAGAGCTCAAACTCTGGGCGGGTGTGAACCTGCCTCTCTTGTTGAGCATTGCAACCTTTGTTCTGGGCGGGCTGTTCTATGCCGTCCACCGCCGGATGCGCGCCGGGTTGCAGAGCCTTTTTGCAAAAGTGCCGAGCCTGGATGTCGGGTGGGATCATTTCATGGATGGCCTGAAGGCGCTGGCCGCCTGGCAGACACGCATGATCCAGACCGGACGGATGTCTGATTACCTGCTGGTCACCTTCGCCACCATTGCCCTTGGACTAACCACAACGCTAGTCCCGCTTGGAATGCCGAACATTGATAGCGATCTCAGCCAGGTCGGTTGGCCCACCGGTGCAATCTTCCTCCTTCTCGCTGCGGGTTCGGTTCTGGCACTTTTGACAAATTCGCGCGTGGCCGGAATTGCAGCGCTCGGCGTGGTCGGTATCGCGACCGCGTTGATCTTCATCCTCTTCAGCGCGCCCGATGTCGCAATCACCCAGCTTTTGGTGGAAACACTGGTCGTGGTTCTGGTTGCCGTCGTGATGCTGCGCCTGCCGGATCTGAGCCCTGCCCGGTTTCGTCCAGCGCATGCCGTCGTGGCCCTCGGCGTCGGAACGACAATGGCCCTTACCATGCTGTCGGTGCTCCAGACGCCGCTCGACAGACGATTGAGCGATTTCTTCGAGGTCGCCAGCTGGCCAGAGGCGTTCGGACGCAACATTGTCAATGTCATTCTCGTTGATTTCCGAGCCCTCGATACATTCGGCGAAGTGGCTGTTGTCGTGATCGCTGCCTTGTCGGCCTATGCGCTTTTGCGCACGACGAAAGGGAAAGGGTCATGAACTCGGTCATTCTCAGGGTCGGAACGCGCTACCTGGCCGGGCTTTTGCTTATTTTCTCAGTCTATCTTCTGTTGCGCGGCCATAACGAACCGGGCGGCGGTTTCATCGGTGGACTAACCGGCGCGACAGGGTTCGTGATCTATGCCATCGCCTGCGGAACAGCGGATGCTCGCGCGGCGCTCAGGTTGCCGCCTCAGACGATTGCCATAGTGGGGTTGGGTATTGCACTGGCCGCAGGTCTGGCGGCGGCGCTTTTCGGCGACGCTCTCTTTACAGGGCAGTGGCTTTTTTTCGGTGGTGACGAAGACGAAAAGGGGCTGCCTCTGTCGACAGTGCTGGTGTTTGACATCGGCGTCTATCTGGTCGTCTTCGGCGCGGTTTTGACGCTTGTCTTCACGATGGAAGAAGAAATCTGATGGAAACGCTGCTTGCTTTGACCATCGGAACTGTCACAGCGTCGGCTGTCTATCTCATGATGGCCGGTCATATGTTGCGCTTCATCTTCGGGCTTGTCCTGATTTCGAACGCCGCCAACCTGACGATCTTTCTGGCCGGACGTTTGACCGAGGGTGCGCCGCCCTTGATCGCGGAGGGGGCAGACGGCCCCACCGCAGGTGTCGCCAATGCCCTGCCACAAGCCCTGGTCCTGACCGCAATCGTGATCGGATTTGGGCTGTTTGCCTTTGCTATCGTTCTCGTTTTCCGAGCGTGGAGCGCGCTTGGCACGCTCGATCCAGACGAAATGCGACTGGCTGAACCGGCGCCGGATGCGAACAAAACACCGCCCAAGCCTGAATCTGTGGCGGAGGCCAAACCATGAGCTGGCTGCTCGCCACACCACTAGCGTTGCCCTTCGCGACAGCCGTGTTCGCCTTTTTGATGCGACGCGGCCCGTCCGGGCGATGGATCTCGCTCGGCGGGTCGGTTGCACTTTTGATAGCCTCGATCGTTTTGATGCAGGCCGTCTTGAGCGAAGGTGTGATCGCGGGACAGATGGGCGGCTGGCCTGCCCCCTTTGGTATCACGCTGGTCGCAGATCTTCTATCGGCGGTCATGGTGATGATCACGGCGATTATCGCGGTTGCTGTTGCAGGATACGCGTTGGTCGACGCGGATGCCGAGATGGAACATCTGGGCTATCACGCGCTATTCAATGTTCTGATCGCAGGTGTTGTGGGCGCATTCGTCACCGGGGATCTCTTCAACCTTTATGTCTGGTTCGAAGTGATGCTGATCTCGTCCTTCGGTCTGCTGGTGCTGGGCGGACGGGCGGAACAAATCGATGGTGGCGTGAAGTATGTGGCGCTGAATCTTGTCTCCACGATCATGTTTCTCAGCGGGATCGGACTCCTTTACGGCATGACCGGCACGCTGAATCTGGCTGATCTGGCCAGCGCCGTGGATAATGCCGATCCCGGCCTGCTGACCGTGGTGGCGATCCTGTTCATGATTGCTTTCGGGGTGAAAGCCGCCCTGTTCCCGCTGTTTTTCTGGCTGCCCGCGTCGTACCACACCCCCGCTTTCGCGGTCTCTGCTGTCTTCGCCGGACTGCTGACTAAGGTGGGCGTCTACGCGCTGATGCGGATGTTTACCCTCGTTTTTGATCACAATACGGAGTTCACGCATACAATCCTGCTCTGGGTCGCTGGCCTGACGATGCTGACAGGGGTCTTGGGCGCAGCCGCACAAACCGATATGCGCAAGATCCTGTCGTTCCACATCGTCAGCCAGATCGGTTACATGATTATGGGGCTGGCCCTTTTGACACCGCTCGCCTTGGTGGGTGCGGTTTTCTATCTCGTTCACCACATTATCGTGAAGGCCAACCTCTTCCTGATCGCCGGGGTAACGCAGCGCCTGACAGGAAGCACGGAATTGGCGCGCATTGGTGGACTTTACAAATCTGCCCCGCTCTTGGCGGTGCTGTTCTTTATCCCGGCCTTCTCTCTCGCAGGCTTCCCGCCCCTCTCAGGCTTTTGGGCGAAGTTTCTGCTGGTCAAGGCGGCGCTCGACGTCGAAGGCTGGGTTATTGCGGCGGTGGCGCTGGTCGTCGGTCTTCTCACGATCTACTCGATGACGAAGATCTGGGCCGCCGCGTTCTGGGAGCCGCATCCAGATTGCGTGGCGCCCAGCCTCAGCCGGTTGTCCGCGAAAGAGCGCGGTGCGCTGCTCTGGCCTGTTGCCGGACTGGCCGCAATGACAATTGCCATCGGTTTGAGCCCGGAGCCTTTCGTTGCCTTCGCAGAACGCTCAGCCGCCCAGCTGTTGGATCCGCAAGCCTACATCACAGCCGTTTTGGGGGCAGGATCATGACCAATGCTTTTGGTCTGAACGTGGTGCTCGCATTGGCCTGGATGGCGCTGACTGCATCAGTGACCCTAAGCGGTTTGCTCGTTGGTTTTGTCATTGGCTACGCGGCTCTCTGGCTCATTCAGCCTCTTATCGGCACCTCATCCTATTTCCGCCGCGTGGTGGCGTGGATCCGTCTGGTGATCATGTTCCTTTATGAACTCGTGATCTCCAGTATCGATGTAACGATTGACGTCCTGACCCCACGCCATCGGGCCAATCCGGCTATCATCGAGGTGCCGCTGGATGTGAAAACAGATTTTGGCGTCCTGCTGGTCACCAACCTGATATCGCTCACACCCGGCACGTTGAGCCTGGATGTCAGCGATGACCGCAAGACCCTCTTTGTGCATGCCATGTTTGCCGATGATCCGGCGAAGCTCTGTCATCAGCTTAAATCAGGCATGGAGACATGGGTGATCAACGCCGTGGAGGGTCCTGATGAGTGACGTCTTATCCTTTGCGCTGGAGGCCAGTTTCGCCCTTGTTGTGCTGTCTATCGTGTTGGCCTTTATCCGACTGGCCAAGGGACCGAGCCTGCCCGACCGCGTGGTGGCTCTGGACATGATGACGGTGGCCATCGTGGCCTTTTGCGGATTGGCCGCTATCCGTTATGAAACCGCGGCCTTTCTTGACGTTGCCCTGGTGCTGGCCTTGGTCGGCTTTCTAGCAACGGTAGCCCTGGCCCGTTTTGCCGAACGCAACACAGCGCGCGCAAAAGAAGGGGCCTCAGATGAGTGACTGGATCACAGCCTTTCTTTTGCTAAGCGGCGGCGTCTTTTCCGTGATCGGGTCCATCGGATTGCTTCGGCTGCCCGATGTTCTGATCCGAATGCATGCCTCAACAAAAATCGGCACCCTTGCCTGTGGGCTGATCATAGCGGGAAGCGCGGTCTTTTTCGCCGATTCCCAGATCTCGATCCGCGCAATCGCCATCATTTTATTTCTGCTGCTCACGGCCCCGATCGCGGC
>JBCCNY010000229.1:0-5674 GCA_039025595.1 Pseudomonadota bacterium
AGCTAAGACTGCAGCGCCGGAGAGGTGGCCGAGTGGTCGAAGGCGCACGCCTGGAACGCGTGTAGGCGGGAAACCGTCTCCAGGGTTCGAATCCCTGTCTCTCCGCCACACCAGTCTGTTATGCCATTGTTATTGATAATTTTTTAGAATTTCTCTTATTTATCCCCCTCTTCCGCCGTGACTGGGCACCCGCCTCAAAAAACCCCAAACCGAGCCGCATTTACCCGGGATCGCCCAGCGAGAACGGATGCAACGAGCGGTGCAACGGGACATTACGACAGGAGGTTCTCAATGCGGAGTGGGTCACGACGACCGAGCAGGCCCAGATCGTCATCAATCACCTGCTAAGGCAGTACAACCACACCCGCCCACATCAGGCGCTCAACATGCCGCCACCAGTCCCAGATACTATATCTCAGACCCCGCTGATCAGTGGCCCAAAAAAAGGGTGCTAGTCAGGCCCAAATCAAAACGATTTCGAATGGGTTCGAAGGGATTGTGGACAGCGGTTTCGACATCGCCGGTGTTAGTCACAAATCTATGAGTACTGATTTGCTGCGTTTGTTTGACATAAAAGCTTCGCGCCCGAGATCTTTGCCGATCCCGCTCGATTTCCAGCCACCGGTTGGAAGAATATGATCCCGCGAGCGGCCATAGCGGTTCACCCAAACGGTTCCCGTTTCTAAGACACTGCAGAGCCGCAATGCCCTGGAGAGATCGCGTGTATAAAGCCCAGCGCACAGCCCATAGGTGGGATGATCTGCGAGCGCGATCGCCTGATCTTCTGTGTCAAATACTTGGACTGTCAAAACGGGACCGAAGATTTCTTCGGTCACGGCCGGGTTGTCCCGGCCCACGCCTGATATGATCGTCGGCTGATAAAAGCTTCCCTCATGATCGAAAGGTTGGCCTCCGAACAGAAGCTCAGCACCATGGGTGACAGACTGAGCGACGATGTCGTTAATGCGGTGCATTTGCTTTGGCGAAATGATGGGGGAGAAGCCCGGCGTCATACTCCATGTCAACGCGGGTGTTTCGCTTTCGAACTTCTTCAGCAGCCGGTCAAGAAGCGCATCGGCGACACTGTTTTCGACGATAAGGCGGGTGCCCGCTACGCAGGTTTGGCCAGCATTTGGCAAGACACCGTTGGCAATGCAGTCGGCGGCCAAATCGAGATCTGCGTCGGCAAAGACAATCTGCGGTGACTTACCGCCGAGTTCCAACGTCATGGGCTTCATGCCGTGCTGCGCTATGTTGGCCATGATCGATTGTCCCGCGCGTGTGGAGCCGGTGAAGCTGATCTTGTCGATACCAGGATGGGATGTGATCGCGGATCCGGTTGTCATGCCGTCGCCCACGACAACGTTGATGAGCCCCGCAGGGATCCCGGCGCGCACCGCCAGTTCGGCCAGAAACAGCGTGCTGTAGGGTGTCATTTCCGAGGGTTTGAGCACGACGGCGTTGCCTGCGGCCAGAGCCGGGCCCAGTTTCCACCCGGCCATCGATATGGGGTAATTCCACGGCGTGATGGCACCCACGACACCGTATGGGTGATGAGAGATAAAGCCCAGTGAGTCACGCGACGTGGGCACCAGATCGCCGCCTTCTTTGTCCGCAAACTCGGCAAAAAAACGGATTTGCGTTGCAGTATTGGCAATGTCACCGGTGCGAGCAATCGCGGCCGGACGCGATGAGCAGACCGCCTCAAGCCGGGTCAGGGCCTCGGCCTCTGCCTCAATGAGATCAGCCCAGGCGTAGAGCGCGCGCAGCCGGTCGCGCGGCGCAACGCCCGCCCAGCCGGAGGTCTTGAGCGCGGTTTTTGCCATGGTCACTGCTTGGTCCACAACATCCTCGTCAGCGAGGGGCAAATCGCTTAACTGCATGCCGTTTGACGGCGCGGATACCGTAAAATCAGCCCCTGGCTCGAGAAAACGACCACCGATGAAATGAGATGTCGGAAAAGACAGCGAAGACGGATCGAAGGCGTGTGTCACGGTTCGATCCCGTCGGCGGTTTTTGGGCTGCGATGCATATGGGCCATGTTACGCATCCAAGGCTGCAGAGACGGGAATCGGTCGCACAGGCGGTTGCGTTCTCAACCGCCCAATGGCGTCAGGAGACGCGCGGGTCTGATCGGCGATGATGCTCGTTACAGCAACCTGACAATACCGCCCCTGACAGCGACCCATGCCAGGCCGACAGGTGGATTTGACGCGGTTGATGTTCGGCCCCACTCTCTTCACAGTCGCGGCGATGTCGGCTTTTTTGATACCTTCGCAGCGACAGACGATGGTTTTGTCCGGTACCGCCTGAAGCTGGTCATTGGGCCAGGGGAACGCGCGGGCCATGGCAATCGCAAACCGTCTGAACCGCGCCAGACGCCGGATGTCACGCCTGTCGGGTATGGCGACGTGGCCAAGATCCTGGAGGCAGGCGGTTGCAGCGAGACGCCCCGCAATCTCGGCTGCATCCGCGCCGAGTATTTGTAGCCCGTCGCCTGCGATATACGTATGTTCTGCTGCGCGGCCTAGGTCATCCGTGACCGGCAACCATTGAGACCAGTGACGCGACCAGGAGAATTTTGCCCCGGCCAGATCGGCCAATTGGGTGTCGGCCAGCAAGTGCCAACCCATGCCGATCGCATCACATGTCGTCCGTTTTTGCTGGCCAAATGCAGTCTGCCAACTCATAGCGGTGACGCCAGTGTCTTCTGCCTGGACACGCAAGTGCCGCACGCCCGCATGATACCTGCGCCCTAGCGCCAGGCGCATTTTGATCCCACGCAGGGTGAACAGAGGGCGGGACAGGAACATCGAAAGACCGGCCCTGATCTGGCTTTTAAGCGGCGCGGTATCCAGAACGGCGACAACATCGGCACCGGCTTTGATCAGACTGTCGCCCACCAGGGTCAGCAGTGGCCCGCTGCCCGCCAGAAGAACCTGTTGGCCCAGCGCAACGCCGCGCGCCTTCAAGGCAATCTGCGTGCCGCCCAGACTGAAGACACCCGCGTTTTGCCACCCGGGTACGGGCATCACGCGATCACTTGCGCCGGTGGCGATGATCACCTTGTCATAGGTTAACTGCGTGAGCGTGTCCGAGGTCAAAATAACAGCAGACCCATCGCGCAAAGACACAACAGAGCTCTGAGTAAGATGATCAACCTGGTCGCTTTCAACCATGCGGTCGAAGGTCGTGTGCAACGCTTCAGCTTTGGTTGCTTCAGATCCGTAGAGGGATTTAACACAGCGTTTAAAGCCCTCGGGCGGTCGGCGGTAGATCTGTCCTCCGGCTTTGTCGGCCTCGTCAACAATGGTGGGGCGAAGCCCCGCATTAACCAACGCCTCTGCCGCGCGAATGCCCGCAGGTCCCGCACCGATGATGAGGACGTTGCTCACCAGATCCAGCCTTCTGGCGGCTGCGAAAGAAGGCGCATGCCGGGTTCTACTTTGGTGGAACACGCGCGCAGACGTGAGCCCTCCTCCGTCCAGACCCAGCAATCCTGACAAGCGCCCATGAGGCAGAACCCAGCGCGTTTCTCCGGGCCGAATTCGCTTGATCGGAGGGTCTGGCGATGGGCGAGCATGGCGATCATGATCGTATCACCTGCCAAGCCGGTCACATCCTGCCCATCCACGGCAAACGGGACGCTGGCGCGATCAATTTCGCTTAATCTGATCAACCGCGCTACCATCACTCCGCAGCGTCCGATCGCCGCTCTTCCAACAGATCTAGGATTTCAGGGAACCGCGCGCAGGTTTCCTTGAAGGCCAGATCAACACCCGCCGGACCTTCGCGGTCCTGCATCCTTTGGAACACCTCGGTTTTGACGAAGAAGCGCCAGTTAATCGGCAGATCGCGCAGGATGCCGTTAAGCCGATCATATGCGAGATCCGTCCAGCGCTCTTCGAAAGCGGTGCGTTCAGGACCGAAGTGATACATGTCCATATTTGTCTGGTGCCGCTCGCGCAGCTTTCGCGTTGCAGCCGCGTCAATCGCACCGTCTACTATCACGACACCGTAGTCTCTCTGGGCGCTTTCAACCGAGACATAACCCTTTTCCACGTCGAGCTGCACTAACTCGGCGGGGCGTAGAAACGGATCGCCGCGCCCGCCACCACCGGCAGAGCGAATGTATATCGCATCACCGGGTTTCAGCGTGGTCGTGTCAATGCCACCGAGATCAATTTCATTTGGTGAATTAGCGTTCACCTTCATGGCAGCCAGCCCCGCTGCTTTGCCCCCCAAAATACCCCAGGGACGGAATTTGGAACGGTCCCGATTGCGCGCAGTGACACTGGCATCGGGAGAAAACACCTTGAACGTCATTTCCGTTGCTAAACCACCGCGCCAACGGCCAGGGCCGCCTGAATCCTGCACCAGCCCGTAGCGCAGAAATTGCACCGGGGCTTCGGTCTCAGTGATCTCAATAGGTGTGTTTTTGAGATAGGCTGCATCGGCACCAGACCCATTTGTGCCGTCGCGATGGGGCATGCCGCCGCCGCCACCTACCACCGGGTTAACAGCAGCGATCACATTTCGATTACTGCGCCTGTCCCGTGCCATCACATTCACGATGCAATTGTTGCCAGCAGGAGCGGCAGGCAGACGATCGGGTACAGCCTGCGCGAACGCCCCGAAAATCACGGACCTCAGGCGCGCACAGGTGAGCGAGCGCATACCAACTGCGGCTGGCGAGACTGGGTTCAAAACACTGCCCTCCGGAGCGATACAGGTGAAGGGCCGCACAAGCCCCGCGTTCAAGAATATGCGCGGGTTGAGAGTATATAACACGTAATAGACGCCCACGAGCAGCAGAGTATGTCGTGGATCGCCCCCTGTTGGCACGTTGAGCGACGACATGAGCTGCGGATCGGAGCCCGAAAAGTCGAGAACCGCCTCGTCACCAGCGATGCGCAGGCTCAGATGCAGGCGGCAGGGGTTGGCCTCATTGCTGTCCTCGTCGGCGTAATCGGCAAAGCTGTAGGTGCCGTCAGGCATCTCGCTCAGAATCAGGCGGGCATCGGCCTCTGCCTGGTCCATCAGCATCTCGACACCGACAACGAAACCAGCTTTGCCGAAACGTTCAATCATGGCCTGGACTTTCCGCTCGCCCGTGTTGACTGCGCCGACGAGAGCTTTGATATCGCCGATGTTCAGATCAGGTTTGCGGACATTTGTGGCCAGGATACGCAGGATCGTCTCGTCAAAAGCGCCTTCGTTCAAGAGTTTCATCGGAGGAAAGCGAACCCCTTCTTGGTGCACCTCGGTGAGAGACCGGCTGAGGGAAGCAGGAACTGCGCCGCCCATATCGGTATTGTGGATATGCCCGCCAGCCCAGGCGACGATCTCATCTGCACAGAAAATCGGTTTCCACAGATGCGTGTCCGGGGCATGAGTGGCCACCTGGCCGGAATAGGGATCATTTGTGAAGGCAATGTCGCCGGGGCGATACGCGTCGACCATGTCGAGCACACGGCCGTAGGTGAGACCCGGAAACCACGTGGCGCCCAAGTCCATGGGTACAGCAAAGGTTGCGCCGGGCCGGTCCATCAGCATGGTGCTGAAATCCTGTGTTTCCTTCACGAAGGCCGAATGCGCGGTGCGGTGCAGCGTGTGGGCCATGTTCTCTGCGGCGGCGCGGGCATGGTTAGCGAGAACCTGCAAGGTGAGCCTA
>JBCCNY010000230.1:0-5643 GCA_039025595.1 Pseudomonadota bacterium
CGACCCGCGCGGCTGTACAGGAGGGCATCGTCGTCGGCGGCGGTGTGGCGCTCGTTCAGGGTGGAAAGGCGCTTGACGGCGTCAAAGGCGCAAACTCCGACCAGGACGCCGGCGTTGCCATCGTGCGCCGCGCGCTCGAAGCGCCTCTGCGTCAGATCGCCGAGAACTCGGGCGTCGACGGCTCTGTTGTGGCCGGCAAGATCCGCGAGTCAGACGACTTGACCTTCGGCTTTAATGCGCAAACCGAAGAGTACGGTGACCTCTTCAAGTTCGGCGTAATCGACCCGGCCAAAGTGGTTCGGACTGCACTAGAAGACGCAGCCTCGGTGGCCGGTCTCCTGATCACGACGGAAGCCATGGTTGCCGACAAGCCCGCCAAGGAAGGCGCAGGCGCGCCGGGTGGTATGCCCGACATGGGCGGCATGGGCGGCATGATGTAATCTGCCCGTTATCGCAACAAAGCAGAGGGCTGCCTGCACAGGCAGCCCTTTTTTGTTGTGGCAGAAAAGTCTCTCGGTCACGCTAACCAGAAGGGTGAGGAGGCTTGAGATATGGCTGAGACGGCGCGCAATCTGCTGATTATTATGTCCGATGAACATCGTCGGGATGCGTTGGGATGTATGGGGCACCCTCTGGCTCTTACGCCATATCTAGACGCGCTCGCGGCGCGCGGCGCCGTCTTTGACAACGGCTATACCCCTTCGCCAATGTGCGTGCCGACGCGTGCGAGCCTCGCTTGTGGCGATTACGTGCACCGCACTGGATATTGGGATAGTGCAACGCCCTATGACGGTCAGATCTCGAGTTGGATGAAACAAGTTCGGGATCGGGGCATTAACGTTACCTCGATCGGCAAATTGCATTTTCGTTCGGCTGAGGATGACAACGGATTCACCGAGGAAATCTTGCCTATGCATGTAGTCAACGGTGTTGGTTGGGCCGTTGGTCTGCTCCGAAAAGACCCACCGCCCTATTCGGCGGCCCGCGAACTTGCCGACGATGTCGGCACAGGTTCTAGCACCTATACCGATTATGATCTGTCAATCACGGCAGCGGCAGAAGCGTGGTTGCGGGACCGGCGCGATACGAAAACGGCATGGATGGCGTTCGTGTCTTTGGTGAGCCCTCATTATCCGTTGACCTGTCCGCAGGAGTTTTACGACCTCTACGATCCCGCGGTGATTGATACGCCAATTGGATATGAGGAGGGGCTTGTTCCTGAACATAGTGAGCTGAAAAATGTTGCCGGATTTTTCGACTATGATCGCTACTTCGATGCAGACCGGATGCGACGAGCGAAGGCGGCGTATTACGGTCTGGTGAGTTTCATGGATGACTGCGTCGGTCGCATACTAACCGCCCTGGACGACAGCGGTCAGGCGGATGAGACGCTCGTGATTTATGTTTCTGACCATGGCGACATGTTGGGAGACCACGGTTTCTGGACAAAGCAAGTCATGTACGAGGCGTCAGTTGGGGTGCCAATGATCGCCGCTGGGCCGGGAATACGACCCGGAACGCGAGTGAAGACGGCGACAACCCTGCTCGACGTTTCCGCGACGGCGCTACGCTTGGCCTCCGTACCGAACCAAGACGCGGCAGCCCCAGGACGCTCACTCATCGAACTCGCAGAAGGAGAAGATGAGCCCGACCGCACAGTCTTTAGTGAGTATCACGACGGAGGCTCCACAACCGGGACGTTCATGGTCCGATGGGATCGATGGAAATATGTCTATTACGTGGATCACGCCCCACAGCTTTTTGATCTTCATGCGGATCCGGAAGAACGAAGGGATCTCGCGCTTTCGGAAAAGCCAAGTCTCGATGTGCAAAAAGCCCTCGTCGAAGGGGCACAAAGGCTTCGCGCGATTTGCGATCCCGAACAGGTCAATCGGCAGTGTTTTGAGGATCAGAAAAGACGTATTGATGAACTTGGCGGTCGGCAGGCATGTCGGGACGCCTATGTGTTCAATCATACACCGGCGCCAGTCCGGGCAGACTAGGCAGGAGCCTCCCTCAGGAGAACGGCGTCAGCGCGCGAAAAGTCTTGGGCGCGGTGGGCTGCTTTCATCCAGACGCAAACTGGGACGGTTCACTGAAATATCCTGATTGGCCAAATGCATAACCTGTGAAAGTTGGCTATGCACGCGCTCAACTTCGGTGGTGTGGCCGGTGAGGGCGATGGTCGGAAACTGCGCACCCGCAACGCGCACCAAAAGCGTGGCGACCCCGTCAGTTTTTTCCGGGCGACGCAAGAAAACGCTTTCAATCTCGCCTAGGTCAATCTCTTGCGCGGCGCGGACCTGATCCCGAATATTGACTTTGGTCAGTGCCAGCGTGCCGCGATCAATATCGAGTGTCATCTGGCGACGAATTCCGCGCGTGCCGAAGGCAAAGACACCCAAGCCCAGGGCCGCCATGATCGAGGCCAACGCCCCGAATGACGCGATACGTCCGGTTTCGGCATCAACAGGTAAGATGAACCACATCACGATAGAACCAGAGATCATCGTGATGCCCGCAAGGCGCAAGACCCTTCCGCTAAGCACTTCGGCTCGGAACCTGGCTGATGTTTCCCCCGCAACGAGTCCCTTCGCGGTGGATTTTAATTCAACGGACCCCATCTCGATGCTGTCCGCCTTTTCCAAGAACGCCATTTTACCCTCGCTCCCCTTCAGCGTGGCAAGCACGCTAAACAGCAAACCGGGCGAAATTGCGGCTTTTAGGAAAATTATCTCGAAGTCGCAGGAAGAGGTGCGGTCGCGTTGTGCGTCTAGCGCATCAGACAGGCGATTTAGGCCGCACGATGTGAAACGTACCACTCATATAAGTCAGTGGTTTTTCATCTGCCCGATAGATGCTGACGACATCACCGATGCAGATCGCATGGCTCCCGTGAACGTGACGGTGTCGCAGACTGCAGGTAAAGCCCGTGCTACGCGGCAGAAGCGGACCGAATTCGGTGTCGGACAGCGTCAATCCCTGAAACCTGTCGGGCTGATCCTCGTCGAAGGCACCTGCAAAGCGCATCGCAAGGTCATCGGCATCCTCAGGTAGCACATTGACGGCAAAAACCCCGTTGGCCTGAACAGCTTGGGCGATTGACGTGTCCGCCTTCAGACAGACCAGGACCGAGGGTGGGTCAGCCGAAAGCGACGTAAAGGCGCTGACCGTCGCACCCGATCGTCCGGCTGGCCCGTCTGTCGTGACGACGGTCACTGTGGCTGCAACCTGTCGCATCGCCCCGATAAACGCTTCGCGCGCTTTCTCCATCAGATTACCCTTTGGCTATTCGGCAGATCGGCGCCAAGATCGCTTTGGCGATACATGAGCCGCGCTCCAGCGTCAAAACTGGGGTGCAGCACATGAAAGTCAAAGCGACACTGAAAGCCCAAAATCATGCGTTTGCAGGAATGCCCTCGCGGCCAGCGCCTTTGGTGGGTCATCTATGCAACGCATGCCCGGCAACATCTGTTCTCACGAAGACCGACCTTAAAGATAGAGGTTCACAACCCGCATAGTGGATAACACTCGAATCGCGGCGATCCTATTCCTCAGCCGGCAATCAAACCCATCTGCTCCAACGTCAGGAGCACCTGATGGGCACAATTGTCAACCTCGACATTTTCCGTCTCGACGCGCAGTTCCGGGTTGGCCGGGACGTCATAGGGATCTGAAATTCCAGTGAATTCCTTGATCTTACCTTCCCGCGCCAGCTTGTAGAGACCTTTGCGGTCACGTCGCTCGCACTCCTCGATCGTGGTCGCAACATGGACTTCGACAAAGGCGCCGTATTGCTCAATATCCTCACGCACCGCGCGTCGGGTCGCGGCATAAGGTGCAATGGGGGCGCAAATTGCGATCCCACCGTTTTTGGTGATCTCTGATGCCACGTACCCAATCCGTCGAATATTGAGATCGCGATGCTCTTTTGAGAAGCCGAGCTCCGAGCTGAGGTTTTTACGAACAATGTCCCCATCCAGGAGCGTCACCGGACGTCCGCCCATCTCCATCAGCTTGACCAGCAAGGCGTTGGCGATGGTGGATTTTCCCGAACCGGAAAAGCCGGTGAAGAATACGGTGAAACCCTGCTGACTGCGGGGTGGGTAGCGCAGACGCAATTCGTTGACGACCTCGGAGAACGAAAACCATTCCGGGATTTCCAGTCCTTCCCGAAGACGTCGGCGCAACTCCGTGCCGGAGATGTTGAGGATCGTGACATTGTCCTTGTCCTCGATCTCGTCCATCGGTTCGTATTGCGCGCGCTCCTGCACGTAGACCATGTGTTTGAAATCAACCATTTCGATGCCGATTTCGTCCTCGTGTTTCCGGAACAGATCCTGCGCATCGTAGGGGCCATAAAAATCCTCGCCGGCGCTGTTCTTGCCGGGCCCTGCGTGATCGCGACCGACGATGAAGTGGGTGCAGCCATGGTTGCGGCGCACCAGACCATGCCACACAGCCTCGCGCGGGCCCGCCATGCGCATGGCCAGATTGAGCAGGCTCATCGTTGTTGTGGCGCCCGGATACTTATCAAGCACAGCCTCATAGCAGCGCACGCGCGTGAAGTGGTCCACGTCGCCCGGTTTTGTCATGCCGACAACTGGATGGATCAGCAGGTTCGCAGCGGCGTCGCGAGCGGCGCGGAATGTCAGTTCCTGATGCGCGCGGTGCAGCGGGTTTCGGGTCTGAAAGGCGACGACCTTGCGCCAACCGAGTTTGCGGAAGAGCGCGCGCAGTTCATTGGGCGTATCCCGCCGACCGCGGAAATCGTAATGTACTGGCTGCTGGATGCCTGTGACCGGCCCGCCGAGATAGACCGAGCCTGCCTGTTCATGCAGATAGGCAACGGCGGGATGGGCGATATCATCGGCGCCGTAGACCTGGACCGCCTCACGCGACTTGTCCGGTGTCCAGCGGTCGGTGACGGTCATTGTTGCGAGGATGACACCTTCCTGATCGCGCAGAGCAATGTCCTGACCAAGCTCAATGCTGTCGGCGAAGTCCTGCGAGACATCCAGTGTGATCGGCATCGGCCAAAGCGTCCCATCGGCCAGTCGCATATTGTCCACAACGCTGTTGTAGTCCGCTTCGCTCAGAAAACCCTTCAGAGGATTGAAACCGCCATTCATCAAGAGTTCCAGATCGCAGATTTGCCGCGGGCTGAGATCGCAACTGGTGAGGTCTGCGGCTTCGGCTTTCATTTTTTGGGCGGATTCAAACGAAACGAAGAGTTCTGGGATTGGAGCGAGATTGTTTTGCACGATTTTGGTCCTGTGCTGAAGTGGCGCGAGGCCGCTGGTTGTACCCGTTAACTCGGCGTGTAGCGCGTCGTACTCGGCGAGTTTGCGGGCTAGAAATTGATCTGTGAGGCGAATTTTCTCAGCTGCACCACGGGTGGTGAGCGCATAGGAAAAGCGTTGACGCTTGTCAGGGCCGGGCCGATCTGAAATTTTGATCAGACCCTGATCGACGGCCTGCCGGAGCAGAGAATTAAGCCTGCCCAAAGACAGCCCTATGGCAGAAGCAGTTGTGCGTTGCGAGGCATCGGGTGCCATATCCAACTGCCGTAGCAGCTGGAATAGCTGGTCTTCGCTATATGCGTCTTGCGTTACATCCGCAGCAATCATCACACACGACTCA
>JBCCNY010000231.1:0-5635 GCA_039025595.1 Pseudomonadota bacterium
GGATTGCGCCTGAAGCGCGTTGAAATTCGCATTTCCGATTTCGCCGGAATCTGTTGTATCGCCATCCTTGTTATGATCCTGGTGCGACCGTCGTTGAATGTCGGTACTCTCACCTGTGGCGAAAGTGGCATCGGTTGCGAACACCATCTTTTCGGTTTCAAGGCCCGAAAATGGTCCGCTACTTGGGGCGCCAACGGAGTCGTTTGTGGTGAAAAAAGTATCACCTGCTTCTTTGATTTCTGAGCCGCCCGTCTCTTTGATTTTCGAGCCTGAATCCACGTCGAAATCGTAGCGTGTACCGTCGCGGATAACGGTCACGCGGGTGAACTGCACCTCGTTGGGCTTAAACTCGCCATTGGATTTTATGTACTTGTCCGGCACCTCAATCTCGACGATGTCGTCAGATCGAAAAGGTGCCTCCACTTCAGAAAACCGGGTCTTTGAACCTTCTTCGTCAATACTGCCGAAAAAGGCGACCTGATCGCCCGTGAAAAAGAGAACCGCCATGCCATTCCTAAAAAATAACTCGGATGAAGCTGCGCGATCTTGGTTGAGATTTGATTTACACCCGCGGACTTCAGCCCTTTCCCCACCAAGGTTTCCGTGCCAATGATGCGTGACTCGAGTTCGACTGGACAACGCGCCGACAGATGGCCATCACCACCTGTATTTTTGATGCTTACGGCACGCTCTTCGATGTAGCCGCTGCCGCCCGCACCGCCGCCTCGGAGCCGGGGCGAGAGGCTTTCGCGGCGCATTGGCCTGCTATTGCCCAAAACTGGCGCCTTAAGCAGTTGCAGTACACCTGGCTGCGTGCCGTGACGGGCGATCACACGGATTTCTGGCACGTCACGCAAGACGGTCTCGACTGGGCTCTTGAGGCAGAGGGCTTGGACGGCGATGCAGACCTGCATGCGCGGCTGCTCCAGCTTTACTGGGAACTGGACGCCTATCCAGAGGCGCCCGCGATGCTCAAGGCACTCAAGGAAGCCGGCAAAACCACGGCGATCCTGTCAAACGGCTCTCCCGCTATGCTAGAGGCCGCCGTAAAATCGGCGGGTCTGGTCGATCTGCTGGACGATGTGCTGTCGGTCGAAAGCGTGGGCATCTTCAAACCGGCGCGCGCGGTCTATGATATGGTCGGAGAGCGGTTCGGCTGCACCCCAGACGACGTGCTTTTCGTGTCGTCGAATGGCTGGGACGCTGCAGGAGCCGCTGGCTACGGCTTTCGCACGGTTTGGGTGAATCGCGCATCTGACCCCGTGGACCGCCTGGCCGCGCGCCCGCATATTGTTCTGGATGACCTCGCGACCGTGCCGGAGCATGCCCACTGATGCCCAATTTCACGAGTTCGGACGGATTATCGCTTTACTACGAAGACACCGGCACCGGCCTGCCCATCCTGTGTTTGGCCGGGCTGACCCGCAACAGCGCTGACTTTTCATTCCTGCGGCCACATCTGGGCGAATACCGCGTCATTGCGATGGATTATCGCGGGCGGGGCCAATCGGACTATGCCACTGATTTCATGAGCTATAATATCCTGCGCGAGGGTCAGGATGCGATTGAACTGCTGAACCATCTGGGCCTAGACCGCTGCGCCGTGTTGGGAACCTCGCGCGGCGGTCTAATTGCCATGGTGTTATCCGTGGGCCACGCCGCACGGCTCTCCGGTGTGATCCTGAACGACATTGGCCCGCATGTGGCACCCACAGGGCTTGAGCGGATCATGGATTATGTGGGCAAGACACCGCCCTATCCCGATCTGGACAGAGCCGCCGAGGCACTGGCCCACGGCATGGAGGCGGAGTTTCCCGGTGTGCCGCTGACGCGCTGGCGGGCGCAGGCGGAATTCATGTTCGCCGAGAAACCCGACGGCGGGTTGCGACTGCGCTACGATGCAAGGTTGCGCGATGCGATGGTGGGGCAAGCGGGGGCTGGCGAGGCGCCTGATCTGTGGCAGCTTTTCGACGGATTGCGCTCGATCCCGTTGGCGGTCCTTCGCGGGGCAAATTCGGACCTGCTGAGCACCGAAACCCTGGCTGAGATGGCGGCGCGCCACCCAGACATGATTGCCGCAGAAATCCCCGATCGCGGCCATGTGCCGTTTCTCGATGAGCCAGAGTCGATCGACGCCATTCACTCTCTTCTAAAGAGGATATCATGAGCGATATCGGCAAAATTCGCGCCGCCGCCCAACGGCTAGACGGGCACACCAGGCGCACGCCGCTTCTGCACGCCCCGCTGTTGGACGAAATCGCAGGCCGCCGTGTCTTGGTGAAAGCGGAGTGTCTGCAACTCACCGGCAGCTTCAAGTATCGTGGCGCGCGCGCTGCGGTTTCGGCTCTCTCACCGGAGATCCGGGCGCGCGGTGTTCTGGCCTTTTCCTCTGGCAATCACGCGCAAGGCGTCGCGCTGGCGGCACAACAATTCGGCATACCGGCCGTGATCATTATGCCCGCCGACGCACCCGCGCTGAAGATCGCCAATACCCGCGCCTATGGCGCCGAGGTGGTGCTCTATGATCGCGCAAATGGCGAAAGTCGCGAGGCACTGGGCGCTGAATTGCGTGACGCGCGGGGCCTCACATTGATCAAACCCTTCGACGAACCCGAAGTCATCGCCGGGCAAGGCACCTGCGGGCTCGAGATCGCCGAGGAGGCCCGCGCGCTAGGGATCGAGGAGGCAGAGGTTCTGGTCTGCTGCGGCGGCGGCGGCTTTACATCGGGTATCGCGCTGGCCCTCGAAGCGGAGGCGCCCGGGCTGCGCGTGCGCCCGGTGGAGCCAGAAGGTTTTGACGATGTGAAACGCTCGCTTGCCTCCGGCCATATCGAAACCAACAACCAGCAATCGGGCAATATTTGCGACGCGATCCTGACGCCTGCGCCGGGCGATATCACTTTCCCCATCTTGCAAAGTCTCTGCGGTCCCGGTCTCGCGGTGAGCGAGAATGACGCTCTCTGTGCCATGGCCCATGCTTTTGAGCGGCTCAAAGTCGTGGCGGAGCCGGGCGGAGCGGTGGCGCTGGCGGCTGCGCTCTTTCAAGCAGATCAGATCGAGGGCGATACGGTGATCTGCACGATCTCGGGCGGAAATGTGGACGCCGACATGTTTGCCCGGGCGCTGGATCGCGGCGCGCAGAGCTTCGGTGACACGTCAGATCAGCTTGAGATCAAAAAGAGCGGGACCAGCGACCCGAGATAGACGGCCAGCACGAGCCAAGAATCCACGCCTGCGCCCCACAGTTTTGTTTTTCGACGGATCAGCATGCCGGCCACGTAGATGGCTGTGACCGTGATGCCGGTTGCGAGGCCGAGCTGGGCGGCAGGGCCAGCCTGAGACAGGATTGCCCCGCCGGGAAAGGCCAGATCCGCGGGCGCAATCAGGGTCACTGTGATCAGGTTGGAGCCAAAAATATTCGCCAGCGCCATCGTGTAGGCACCGATGCGAACCGAGGCAATCGTGGTACTGAATTCCGGGAGCGATGTGGCAATCGCCAGGAACGTGACGCCAACAAAAGCGCTGCCGATACCCATTTGCGCGGCCAATGCATCTGCCGTCAGAGTCAGGAGAAGCCCGGCTCCGAGAATTGCCGCCACGTAGATCACCGTCAGTGTCAAAAGCTTTCGCGTGGGCCACGCCGCAATGTCGCGGCGACCTTGCAAGAGGATACCTGTCTCGGTCTCGTCAGGCAGATCCACCGGCGCCCAGCTCGCCCGGCGGTCGACACGGCGTTGCAGAACGACGATCAGGGGAAACCCCAGCGCGAGGGCCAGCCCGCCTGCGCCCACATATCCAAATAGCGCGGGATCTCCAGCCAGCGTGAGAGCAAGAATGAGGCTCAAAAGCGTGATCAGCAGCACGCCTGAAAGCGCATTCGACGGGTTGCGCGGCCAAGAGGTCAGCGCACCACGCACGATGAAAAAGTCTGCGATGGCGAGGATCGCGGTGTTGAACGCGATGGAGCCGAAGAGCGCACCTAGCACGAGAGTGGGGCTTTCGATGCGCGCGCCCGTCACAGAGGTCACAATCTCGGGCAGTTTGCTAATCGTGGCGAGAAAGACCAATCCGATGAATTCCTTCTCCAGACGAAACCGCTCTGAGATTTCGTCGCCAATCAGGGCAAGCCGTGCGCCTGCGACCCACACGACGAAAGCGGACAAGGCAAAGAGCGCGAGATTGACCGGCAGCGGCAGAGCGGAGATATCGAAAACAACAGACATCGTGCTCCGCTATAGTCAAGGTTTGCGACGCCTGACCCGATCTGGATCAAATTGGGTCGTATCACGCGCATACTTTGACCAGCGATGACCATACATGACGAGGGCAGCCTGTCGCGGCACTGTCTTGACCATCGCTCGTCATCAGAAGCGATGACATAAGAGCCGGTCTGTTCCCGATGAACCCTTCGCTTGCGTCGATGCCAAAGGAAAATCAGTTTCGTGCAATGCGCCCGCTGTGATACGATTCGCCCATTGCTAGAATTTATTTTGCGCCCTGATGGCAACATCCGGGCTGGAAGGATTTGAAAAATGGAGTTTCTGGCTTTCAAGCCGGTCGCCTTTGCAGTCACGGCTGCGGCGGGATACGGCATCGCAACAATTGGCATGAAACTGGCCTCGGCGGAGTGGACGGCAGCCGCTCTGGCACTTATCGTGTTTGGGTTTCTAGCGGCCACGCAGGCGGAGGTCGTGCTGATGCGGTCCATCCCCCTCGGTGAGCTCTATCTGATCATCATTGCCGTAGAGACGCTTATCGTGCTGAGTTACGCCTATAGTATTGGCGAGGGTCTTTCCGCGCGGGACGCGGCTGGAGGCACCTTGATCCTGGCCGGACTGGCCGTGGTATCTCAATGACCCGCGCCGGCAATTGGCAAAGCACGCGATATCAGGGCGTCGGGTTTTAGCGTCTCTCGTTCCATCTGATGCGACGAGCGAACGGTGCTGGATCAAAGCGCGCAGCGCAGGTAGTGTCAGTTTTGACGGTTTATACCATCGAGGACGCATGCCACTCAGTCCACCTGTTCTCTTCATCCTATTTACAGTGATGATCGACGCAATGGGTATCGGCCTCATCATTCCCGTCATGCCTGCCCTGATCCAGGATGTCACAGGTGGTTCGCTGGCCCACGCTGCGCTCTGGGGTGGGATCCTGTCCTCGAGTTTTGCTGTCATGCAGTTTTTGTGCGGCCCGCTTCTGGGCAATCTTTCCGACCGGTTCGGACGGCGCCCCGTGCTCTTGATCTCTCTTTTCGTGATGTCGATCTGCTATTTGATCATGGCAGTGGCCGGCAGCCTCTGGATGCTGCTTCTGGCGCGGGTCGCGGCCGGTATCACATCGGCCACACAAGCCGCCGCCGCCGCCTACATGGCGGATACGTCCCCGCCCGAGCAACGCGGCGCAGGTTTTGGATTGGTCAGCGCAGCCTTGGGATTGGGTTTTGTCCTTGGGCCTCCTCTCGGCGGTTTGCTCGCGGATATCAGCCCGCGCGCGCCCTTTCTCGCCGCAGCAGCGATTGCGCTTGCAAATGCGATCTTCGGGTTTTTTGTGTTGCGTGAAAGCCTGTCTGAAGCCGGGCGGCGTCCCTTTGAGTTACGCCGCGCCAATCCATTCGGCGCTTTGCGCCAGATCCGCA
>JBCCNY010000232.1:0-5609 GCA_039025595.1 Pseudomonadota bacterium
CGCTTGCGATCGCGCAATGTGGCAATGGATTGTGCGTTGGTTGCATCACAACACAGATGAAACCCCCCAAGACCCTTGATTGCGAGGATATCCCCTTGGAGCAACCTTTCGGCGGCTGCGGCGATGGGAACCTCGGCCTCGGCAAACCGGAGCCGGGGTCCACAATTAGCGCAAGCGACGGGTTGAGCGTGGAAGCGGCGGTCTGCCGGGTCGGCATATTCGGTGGCACAGTCAGCACACATCTCGAACTCCGCCATTGTGGTCTTTGCCCGGTCATAGGGCAGACCACGAAGGATCGTGAAACGTGGCCCGCAATGGGTGCAGTTGGTAAAGGCATACCCCCTGCGTCTTGGGTCATCGCCAAAAATATCTGCAATACAATCGGCGCAGGTGGCCGCATCGGGCGTCACACGTGTTTCTGCTCCTTGGCCTTGGCTCGCCACGATTTCGAAGCTGTCAGGCTTTGTATCGAAGCTCTGCCCCGCGACCTCGACCGCATCCACGCGTGCGAGTGGAGGGGCCTCGGCGGTAATGGCGTCTGCGAAGGCCCGCACATCGCTGCCCACAGCATGGATCAGCACGCCCTCGGGGTCATTCAACACCTCTCCAACAAAGCCATAGCGATTAGCTAGCTGCCATATGAAGGGCCTGAATCCGACGCCCTGCACCTGACCGCGCACGCGGATTCGCACGCCTTCTGTCAATGAACTGTGCACACCATGCATGGGTCAAAGCTGCGCACAATGTGCTGGACGGAAAGCGGCGTGTCTTCGGTTTCTCCGACCGCGGCGCCGACAAGGGCTGCCTCAACGGGTCCGGGCGTGCCAGACCTGTCACGCGGGCTGAAATTCCAGGTCGTGGGTGCGATAATCTGATAGCCCGCGATCTCGCCGCCCTCGACCCTGATCCAATGCCCGAGCGCGCCGCGCGCCGCTTCGACCAGACCTTCACCCTCGCCCTCCTTGGGCAAGACGACCGTGTCGATAAAGCGCGCCTCGGGTTGCAAGGCATCGACCCACTTCTCGAGCAGCACTTGCGTGCGCGCCACCTCCAGGAGCCGCCCTGCCACGCGCGACAGTACGCTAGAGCCTTGAGCGGCTAAGTCCAAAGCACCCGGGTGACCATCCACCACCTGGCGTGCGAAAGCGCCGGTTTCGATCACCTCTCCTGCCAATCTGGGTGCTTTGCACCAGCTATAGGCCGGGTCTGACATCTCCTCATCCGGGTGCGTTTCGCCCGCGCTTGGATGCGCGTCGGGTCCCAGCATCCACGCATGGCTCAGGTCTTCGCGGATTGCGCTTCTATCAACCGAAGAAAGCTTGCCGTCTGACCAGAGCCCTTGCGCAAAGGCACGGCCTTCGGTCAAGGGATAGGCCCCGAATGAAAGGTAGCGACCCGGTCCTGTCCCCATCTCGCCAAGCTGCAGGTCGGCCGCGATCTCCATGAAGAGCCCGGCATCGCCCTTGTCCCACCCGGTCATGGCTTCAGAACTCTCAAGTTCTACGAAGGCTTCGATCGATGCACCAAAGAGGACATCTTCGAGATATCGCCGAAACTGACGCAGGATGGATGTCATGCGGATCCGGTCGCGTACAGTGGGCGCGCGGGTCACGCCGCCGGGTTGGATGGCCAGCGTATGAGGCCACTTCCCGCCCAAAAGCCCGACGATATGAAGGATCTGAGTGCGCGCCTCGACAAGGCGCCGCGCCGCGGAGCCCTCCATCGCTGTGAAACGCGCCACGGCGCGGCCATGCCACGGGCGGTCCGCATAGGCAGGTCGAGCGAAATCGGCACAGAAAAACAAGTTGAAATGGGTCAGGTGATCGCATGTGTTCTCGACACCGTGCATGATCGCGGTCGCCAGCGCGCCCTGCGGCTCTGGCGCGCGGCCCGCCAAGTTGCCGAGCGCCGCTGACGCCGCAGCGGACTGACTGATCGAACAAATCCCACAGATACGCGGTGTGATCGTCAAGGCATCCATTGGATCCTTGTCCAGCATCATCTTCTCAAAGCCACGAAACAAAGGCGCATTGGCGAAGGCGGCTGCGACACGACCCTCCTCGACCTCAAGACGAATTTCCAGGTCGCCCTCTACCCGGTTGAACGGTCCCACAAGGAGCGAGCGCTGGCTCACGTTTTGGGTCCGCGCAAACTCGGTGGAACGCGTGTTCGGTCTGCGGTCGCGTTCTCGGATAGCCGCTTGGGTGTGGCGGCTTTCGACAGCGATGCGAGTGCCATGAACCAGGCCTTCGGCATATCAGACGGTAGTCCTACTGGGATTCCCGCGAATTTTAGCGTTTGCGAGAAAGCATGCCCCGGTTCTTCAAACTCGGGTGCGGTGCAGTTTATGCAGGCGTAGCCGGCCCGCGTGCAAGAGCTGCCTCCATTCCAGCCGCGGATGTTACAATCGCCCGCCGCCTGGGTGCCGACACAACCCATATGCTCCATCATGCAGCCCATCTGGCCCGGTGCTTCAGCACTGGCCTTGTACTCGTAGAACTCGTTCTTGGGGCAGGCGTGATGGACAAGGTTCTCCGTGTAGAAGAGAGGTCGGCCCAACGCATCAAGAGCGCCCGCATGCATCTCTCCCGCGGCCAGCATGAGCAGAGCCTCTGTCACCCAACCCGGATGTGTTGGACAGCCCGCGACATTCAGGACCGGCAGGCCAGAACCGCTCACGAAGCTCAGCGCAAGCGCGCCACCTGGCGTTGCCCCGTCATATTGTACGCCGATGGCGCCTGCCGGGTTTCCGCCGGCTGATGTCACGCCTCCATAGGCCGCGCAGGTCCCCACCGCCATGACATGTTGCGCGCGCGGCGCGAGGCTTTGCACCCAGTCCAGCATGGACCGCCCAGTACCTGACAGCATCTGAAAGCGACCCGTCCCCCGCGGACCGGTGAGGATCGAGCCCTCGACACATAGGATATCCAGCGGGGTCTCGCCACGCTCGACACGCGCCAGTATCTCGCGCACCTCGCCGCCGGTCGCCTCGGACAACGCCGGATGCCAGAGAAACCGCAGGCCCGCATCGCCCAAGAGATCAAATATGCCGGGGCTCTCGGCATTCAGAAGCGACATGGTGCAGCCGCCGCAGCCTGCCGATTGCAACCAGAGAATATTCATCAAGCGCCTCCCCCATCGGCGTTCAAAGGTAAGGCCAGCTCAAAAATACTGCCCTCGGCGCCGGTGTGAACCAGCCTGAGCTTGCCATCCTGATCTTCGGCGATCTTATGAGAGATCGACAAGCCCAGACCGGTGCCTTTGCCAACCTCCTTGGTTGTAAAAAACGGGTCAAAGATCGACAGCGCATGCTCAGGGCCAATACCTGGGCCATTATCCTCGACCTGAAGCATCGCTCGTTCCCCGTGAGGAAAGACGCGCAAGATGATGCAGGGCGTAGGGGTATCCGCTAGCGCGTCTAGCGCGTTCTGAACCAGATTCATCACGATCTGCTGGATCGGGCCCGCCGCGCCGACCGCTTGCAGTGTATCGGAGCCCTCAAAAGCAAATTCCACTGGCGTCTTGGTTCCCCGCTTCACCCAATCCGCCGCGATACGGGCGGTGGTCACCAAATCAAAAGGACCTGCCTCGCCGCCGCCATCGGCGCTCAAACGACGTAGATCCGCCACGATATCGCGCACCCGTTCAGCTCCATCCTTGGCGCCTTCGGTTGCCTCACGCAGGTTTTTTACCGTTTTGTCCAGCCGCAACTTCTCGCGCAAAGCGACCAGCTCTTCGCGGCTACGACCTTCTGCGACGGCCTCGAAATAGGTCTCGAAACGACCGGTATACTTCTCAAGCGCATGTGTGTTTGCGTAGACAAAGCTGATGGGGTTGTTCAGCTCATGAGCCACGCCCGCAACGAGCCGACCCAATGCGGCGAGCTTTTCGCTCTGCACAAGTTGTGCCTGCGCGGCTTGCAACGCAGAGTGACTTTCCTCCAAATCTCGATACGCGTTCCGCAATTCGCCCAAGGGCCGCCCGACCAAAACCGCACCGCGACTCCGTCCGCGCGGATCGAGGCGGGGGCTGACGCTGACCTCGAGCGGTGTAGGGCCTGCGGGTGTCTGGAAACTGATCTCAGCCACGCGCGGCGCGCGATCCTCCATCACTTGCGTGATGACTTTCTCAAGTATCTTGCGTGGAGTCGTATCCAGAAGGACCGACAGACTCTCACCGATAGGTGGGTCAGCTTCGAGACCCAGGATGGTTTTGATCGCGCCACCTGTCCTTTCGATCTGCATCGCAGGACCTACCACGATCAAAAGGTCAGACACCGAGGCCATGACCGAGGACATAAACCGGCGCATCTCGTCCAATTCACGATTTTGCGTCTCGAGCCGTTCCTGATACTCTACCAATTCCGAATATGTCTTGTCGACCGCGGCTATGACATCGCGCCAAGTCTCTTCATTCAAGCTGTTGGTCGGTTCGTCGATGGCAGTAGACGTCATGCTAGGTTCCCTCACCGCTAGATTACTCACAGCGAGGAAAAGAGGGCAAGCTTACACACCCATCAAATTTAAAACCAAAATTGGGATCACAATAGACAGTTGCCAATAACCAACAATGAAACTTAGCGCCAGGAAAACGTTGGAGACCGTCTTCGAGTGCGGCATCTGACCCTGCGCAAGCAGCACCACAGCGCAAAGAAAAAGGAGTATTTGCCAGGCTTCAGCCTTGAAGGATGGAAGGACAAATCCGGAAAGCCCTATCAAAAGGGGGCACGAGCATTCCCGTGGAGAACGTTGGATAAAAGGTGTTCAACACTCATCCGACATGGGTAGATTGAAGTGGTCAAGCCTGTCTTCAAAAGCCCTATGCTTCAAAATTTGAAACACTCGATACATGTGCGGATCAAGAAAACTCAGATCATACAAGTGATGAATACCTATGTTACGGGATGGCGTCTCGCTCATGCGTAGACTGGTCATGAAACCAGCTGTGGGCGAGACAATGTCCGATAGAAAGACTCAACAATAGGGTTCTTCTTCGGTAGCCGACAGACGTTCGAGCATGTCGCCAGGTTCAACTCAAACCAGCGAATACATTACATTCCGACTCAACTAGCTCGATACCTGCAGCGATTCTCGTGTGTGATCAGCGTAAACATCAGCTCTTGCTGCAGCGCGATCTCAATCGCGATGGGGTTGCGTCAGGAGTAAAAGAAACAACTGTCTTCTTTAATGGAAACACTGCGTCTGGGGTGGGTCAGCCGACGCAGATTTCTTTAAATGTTCATTAGACCCATGGCGCTTCTGTTTTGGTCGCAGACGGCATAACAAACACACTCTACCGGTTGCGCAATCTCAACGGCGAGGGGATTATGCAAGATCTTGATGAGGGGCACGTTTGCTCCAGACCCGGCAAGGCGGCGAACCTGAAAATCAAAGCGTCAAATGGCATTCATCAAGATGTCTCCGATGCGGTGTATGTCAGTCATGCTGGACTGGATGCTGTGTATCGAACGATCGACCTGAACAATGACGGCGATGCCATGAATGCGGGAGAAGCAAGGCCATGAATGCGGGAGAAGCAAGTCTGTGGTTCGAGTTCGAAACGATGGTTTTAGAGGGATATCGTTTAGTCTCAGCTATCAGGGCCAGACG
>JBCCNY010000233.1:0-5600 GCA_039025595.1 Pseudomonadota bacterium
GCGCAACCCGACGTTGTTATCGGGATCGACAGCCCGGATTTCTGTCTGCGTGTCGACAAAATCGTGAAGGCCAGAAGCCAGACACGTGTCGTGCATTATGTGGCGCCGTCTGTTTGGGCCTGGCGGCCAGGGCGGGCGCAGAAAATGGTCGGTGTTGTCGATCAAGTGCTCGCACTTTTGCCCTTTGAGCCGCCTTATTTGGAGAAGGTGGGCATTCACTGCGACTTTGTCGGGCATCCCGTGGCGGCAGAACCTGTTGCCACCGCGGATGAGATCGCCACCCTGCGTCAGGAGACGGGTCTCGGCGACGCATCAGTCCTTGTTGTGCTTCCTGGCTCGCGCGGATCCGAAGTGGCTCGCATGGCGCCAATTTATGGGTCGGCCTTGGGCGAAATCTGTGCGGCGCGGCCCGACCTGCGGGTGCTTGTCCCGACAATCGGCCCGCGATTGACCCAGTTGCGCGAGGCGATCAAAAACTGGCCAGGCAATCCCGTCCTTCTGGCGCCTGAAAGCGGGAATGCAAAGACAGATATGGCGCGAAAGCGAGCAGGGTTTTCGCTCGGCTCAGCTGCGCTGGCCACGTCTGGCACCGTTTCTCTGGAATTGGCGGCTGCGGATACGCCCATGGTGATCGCCTATGACACCAACTGGCTCACGCGCGAGATCATTCGCCGGATGCTGCGCATTGATACGCTTACCCTTGTCAATCTGGTGTCCGAGACGCGTGCAGTCCCGGAATTTTTAGCAGAAAACTGCCGCGCAGATCTGATTGCACCGGCAGTTCTCAAGCTCCTCGACGCGCCCAAGGCTCAACGCGACGCTTTGGAATTGACGATGCGGCGATTGGGGCGAGGGGGGGACGCACCAGGCTTGCGCGCGGCGCGGGCGATCCTGGAACGTTTACCGGGTAAGATCCCGGATCAACAAGACTAGTCAGCCGGACCAGATCCACCCGCCACCGAAAATGCGAGAGCCTTCTGTTTCGTAGAAAACACAGGCCTGACCGGGTGACACCCCTTGTTCGGAGCTGAGCAGTTCGACGATGGCAGAGCTCCGCCCGGTGGGGCGTATCACCGCCTCGCGCGGGGGGCGGGTTGAGCGCACTTTGACAGAGACATGCCATTCCTCTTGCGAGGTGAACGGCGCATCACCCAGCCAGTTAATCTCTCGCACCGGGATATCACGTTTGGCCAGCATAGTTTTCGGCCCGACGATCACTTGCCGCGCCTCGACATCAAGTCGGACGACGTAAAGCGGCTCGGCCAATCCACCGATCCCCAGACCTTTGCGCTGTCCAACCGTGTAATGGATCACGCCGTTATGTTGGCCGAGAACGCGCCCATCGGCATGGGTAATTTCACCTGCCTCTGCGGCACCCGGGCGCAACTTTTCGATGACCTCCGCATAATTGCCGCCTGGCACAAAACAGATGTCTTGACTGTCGGGTTTGTCTGCCACCGCCAGGCCATACTGAGCCGCAAGTTCTCGCGTTTCATTTTTCGAGGGTAGATGACCCAAGGGAAACCGCAGGTAATCCAGCTGTTCCGGTGTGGTTGAGAACAGAAAGTAAGACTGATCGCGCGCCGAATCCGCGGCACAATGCAGCTCTGACCCCGAAGCGCCGACTTTTCGTTGAATGTAGTGGCCGGTGGCCATGCAATCGGCATCGAGATCCCGCGCGGTTTCCAGCAAATCCTTGAACTTGACCCGCTCATTGCAGCGTATGCAGGGCACTGGCGTCGCCCCGGCGAGATAGCTGTCGGCAAACTCATCGATAACCGCCTCGCGAAAGGTGTTCTCGTAATCCAGCACGTAGTGGGGGAACCCCATTTCTTCGGCCACGCGCCGCGCATCGTGGATATCGACACCCGCGCAGCAGGCGCCTTTCTTGGCCAAGGCAGCGCCATGATCATAGAGCTGAAGCGTTACGCCCACCACTTGATAACCTTGTTCGGCCAGATGCGCGGCCACAACTGAGCTGTCCACGCCACCGGACATCGCCACGACAACGCGCGTCTCTGCCGGTGGCTTCGGCAATCCCATAGAATTCAGGCCCATAGAGTTCAGGCCGAGTGAGTTTAAGCCGATTGAATCTGTCGCCGGATCGAACGGCATGGTTTTGTCCTCTTCTGCACCGGCTGTATAGCCAATTCAGTCGCGAAGTTAAGCATTTGTGGCGCGTATTTTATCGTGCACGGCGGTTTGTGGAAAACTCGTCGGTTTAGATAAATGCGAACTAAGTCATCGGTCGCATTTCATCTGCTGTTAAGAGCCATATCGCACAGTAACCCGCGTAAAAGTGTGGGGTAAAATGTATGTACCTGAAAAAAGTTCCCGGACCCCGAGCGGTAACTTTGCCGGATGGAAGTGTCTTGACCCGGGCGGATTTGCCGCCGCGGGATACGCGTAGATGGGTCGCGTCACGTAAACTTCAGGTTGTGCGCGCGGTTGTTCACGGGCTCATAACCCAATCAGAGGCGCAGGCAGAATACGGCATCAGCAAAGATGAGTTTCAGGAATGGCTGCAAGCGGTTTCTGATCATGGCGCGCAGGGTTTGAAAGTCACCGCTGGAAAAAAGGCTAGACAACCATAGGTAGAACATGCTACATGAGTTCTTGCGGTAACGTGCAATTAACCAATATTAGTCATTGTGAACGAGCAACGGTTAATGCGGAGAACAAATTATGCGGGTTTTGCTGGTCGAAGACGATCCGAATACCTCTAAAAGCATCGAGCTTATGCTCACCCATGCCAATCTGAACGTTTACACAACGGATCTAGGTGAAGAAGGTATCGATCTGGCGAAGCTCTACGACTATGATCTGATACTTCTTGACCTGGGACTGCCCGACATGAATGGGCACGAAGTCTTGCGTCAGCTAAGACTGGCACGGGTGGAAACGCCGATTCTCATTCTCAGCGGTGCCGATGACACCGAAAACAAGATCAAAGGCTTCGGCTTTGGCGCCGACGACTATCTGACAAAGCCGTTCCACCGTGAAGAACTGGTTGCACGCATCCATGCAATCATCCGCCGATCCAAAGGCCATGCGCAATCTGTCATCAGAACCGGCAAGGTAAACGTTAATCTCGATGCGAAAACCGTGGATGTCGGCGGCAAATCCGTACATCTGACCGGCAAAGAATATCAGATGCTCGAACTTCTCAGTCTGCGCAAAGGCACGACGTTGACCAAGGAGATGTTCCTGAATCACCTTTATGGTGGAATGGATGAGCCAGAGCTAAAAATCATCGACGTGTTCATCTGTAAACTTCGCAAGAAGCTTGCGGAGGCAACAGAGGGTGACAATTACATCGAAACGGTATGGGGTCGGGGCTATGTGCTCCGTGATCCCGACCCGGTTCAAGGTGGTAGTGATAACCGTCTCGCGGTAGGGGCGTGACGGTCAAGACGCATGTTTTCGCCTCGGTTCGCTGACGAAGGCTTGCGCGATATCCCAGCGAGCGGACCCACAAGACGGATCTAAAGGGCAGGTTTGGCCGCTCACGGCTACAGGTTAGGGCTGGGGTTACCCAGCCCTTTTTTAGTGTTAATCATTCTGTTCATTAGAGGCAGCTGACTGACTGCGCCCACGCTCCTTTAGGGACGTTTCACCAGTGCCCTCTTGCCAAGCCTCACAAGCCGGGTCATGTCCCGTGTAAGGCAGAGGAATGGCATGGTAGCGGCAACGCCAGTTGAGAACCTGACAGAAGCGCAGGCCAAAAGCGAACTAGCCCGTCTGGCTGAAGTTCTGCTTGAGGCCGATAGCGCCTACCATTCCGAAGATGCCCCAAGCATGAGCGATGCCGACTACGATGCACTGAAACGGCGCAACGCGTCGATCGAAACCCGGTTTCCGCATCTTGCGCGCAGCGATAGTCCCGGCCAAAGGATTGGAGCCGCACCGTCCGAAGGTTTTGCCAAAGTAATCCATGAACGCCGGATGCTGAGCCTGTCGAATGCGTTTGAGGAGGACGATGTTGTCGAGTTTGATGACCGTATTCGACGGTTTCTCGGCTTGGCTGATGACGCGCCGCTTGTGTTCACAGCAGAGCCAAAAATAGACGGGCTGAGCTTATCTTTGCGCTACGAGGCAGGTGTCCTCGTTCAGGCGGCGACGCGCGGAGATGGTGAAGTGGGCGAGAATGTCACCGCAAATGCCCGAACAATCGTCGATATTCCCAAACGCCTGCAGGATGCACCCGAGATCCTGGAGGTGCGCGGCGAGGTCTATATGAGCGACGCTGATTTTCAAGAACTGAACGCGCGGCAATCCAAACGCGGCGAAAAAACCTTCGCCAATCCCCGCAATGCCGCTGCGGGTTCGCTGCGTCAACTCGATCCGACGATCACCGAGGCGCGCCCTCTCAGGTTTTTTGCCTATGCCTGGGGCGCGCTCAGCGATCCGCTGGCAGGCACACAAATGGCGGCAATCAACCGGCTGAGCGCGCTTGGCTTCGTCACCAACGATCTCACTCGGCTTTGCGATAGTCCGGAGGATATGTTGGCCCAGTACCGCATGATTGAACAGCGCCGCGCGACGCTGGGCTATGATATCGACGGTGTTGTCTACAAAGTGGATGATCTGGACTATCAGCGCCGCTTGGGGATGCGCTCCACCACGCCACGTTGGGCGTTGGCGCATAAGTTTCCTGCCGAGCTGGCCTGGACCCGGCTCGAAGCAATCGACATTCAGGTGGGCCGCACCGGTGCGTTAAGCCCTGTGGCCCGGCTTCGTCCTGTCACGGTGGGTGGTGTGGTCGTCAGCAATGCCACATTGCACAATGAGGATTACATCGCAGGCCTGGATGCCAAGGGGCAGGTCATTCGACCCGACGCCGAGGGCGCTG
The DNA here is from genome assembly GCA_039025595.1 of Pseudomonadota bacterium. Taxonomy (GTDB): domain Bacteria; phylum Pseudomonadota; class Alphaproteobacteria; order Rhodobacterales; family Rhodobacteraceae; genus Roseovarius. The sequence goes on from JBCCNY010000233.1 coordinate 4,853, forward strand.
CCAAAGACATCCGAGTGGGTGATTGGGTGCAGGTCTATCGCGCGGGCGATGTAATTCCCAAAGTGGCCGATGTCGATCTCTCAAAACGCCCTGCCGACGCCGTGCCCTATGCCTTTCCCACCCATTGCCCGGAATGCGGCTCGCTGGCTGTTCGAGAGATTGGTGACGCGGTCAGGCGCTGCACGGGCGGTCTGATCTGTCCAGCGCAGGCGGTGGAACGGCTCAAGCATTTTGTCAGTCGCGCGGCGTTCGACATCGAAGGTCTCGGCGCCAAGCAGGTCGAACTCTTTTACTTTTTGCACTGGATCGAACGGCCTGCCGATATCTTCACACTGCCTGAACGCGATCGCGCAGGCAGCAAGCTCAAAGACGAGTTGACACTGTTCTTGTCCCGCCAGGTTGGTCGCCCGGAACGCGCCGATGAGATCCGCTCAAAATACGGCGCGCTTTTGCGATCGGTCGAAGTGCCTGTGACAGAGACCGATGATACGGATCTCGAACGGGCGATCCGTCATCTGTCGACGAAAGATCTGGCAAGGACAAAGGGTTGGGGAGAGAAGAGCGCCGACAACCTGTTTCGTGCGATCGAGGATAAACGCCGTATCCCCTTCGCGCGGCTCTTGTTTGCGCTCGGTATCCGTCATGTCGGGGAACAAGCCAGCAATCTCATCGCGCGCAGCTATGGCCGCTGGGCGGATTTCGTCGCCGCCATGGAGGGCGCCGCGGGTTTCGAGGGCGCCGAATGGGA
>JBCCNY010000234.1:0-5592 GCA_039025595.1 Pseudomonadota bacterium
AGAGCCATTGTTCGAATTTCTGAGCACCAGCGGCTCTTCCGAAGACGACGAGAACGGCATCGATATCGCAGCCCTCATTGCCTCGATCGGTGAGGCGAAGACACGCCGGAAGGTTTTAGACATTCTGCGGAAGGAAGCGGCAGCGATCATGCGTATTGCGCCTATGGAGATTGATGCCGACAGGCCGCTCTCTGAGATGGGCTTTGACAGCCTGATGGGTATGAACCTCAAACTCGCAATCGAAGAAAGACTGGGAACCGTCACCCAGATGAATTCTATCGCGGACGGTATGACGCTAGCCCATCTCGCGGCGTTAATTGTCAAGTCGGCAGGAACAGCAGATGAAATTTCTGCAACCGAGAACATGGCCGAACGACACCTAACGGAAATCGATTTACCGGAAGTGCTAAAGCGAAAGATCAGCAGCGATGCATCAACATAAACTTGTTGGCAAGCAGCACAGGAAAGCGCGGCTGGATAGTCTTAGGACGATCCACGCCAATAATAGGCCTCAGTTGAACAAACAATCGCCGGTAATAAAACCCGACTCAAAGGCGTTCGATTTCAAGTCTCACTCTGCCTATTCAGAAGTCAGGATAGCCAAGGCGGCCAGTCAGACACTTGGCGTCAAGTCGCCTTTCTTCCGCAAAGCGGATGCCGTTACATCGACTAAACTGAAGATTGAAGGTAAGTGGGTCTCAAACTTCGCTTCCTATGATTATCTGAGCCTGAACCTGTCAGAACCTATTCAACAGGCTGTCGACGAGGCCGTTGGGCAATGGGGGGTGTCTTCTACTGCATCTCGGCTTGTAGGCGGAGAGCGAGAGCTTCATGCCCGGCTTGAGGCGCGGATTGCCGAATTTGTTGGTACGGAATCTGCGCTTGTCATGGTGTCCGGACACGCGACGAACATGGCGCTGGTCCGCACCTTGGCTGGCCAGGGCGATCTTATTCTGGTGGATGCTCTTGCGCACAACTCGATTTACGAGGGCATCAGAGCCTCGGGAGCGCAGCACGCAACATTCCCCCACAACGATTTTGGCTGGATCGATCGGCATCTTTCCGGTTGCCGACGCGATTACAAGAATGTTCTGATTATTGTTGAGGGCCTTTACTCTATGGACGGAGATGCACCCGATCTCGCCAGTTTCCTCGACGTGAAACAACGCAATGACGCGTGGCTTATGGTTGACGAAGCCCACTCCATGGGTGTTCTTGGCAAGACGGGCCGGGGGATCTGCGAAGAGCAGAATGTCCAGGTGACTGACGTCGAGATTATCATGGGCACGCTTTCGAAATCGTTTTGTTCCTGCGGCGGCTTTATCGCAGGGTCAGACTCTTTGATTGATCTCATGCGCTACAAGGCGCAGGGTTTTGTGTATTCCGTCGGACTCTCGGCACCAAACACAGCAGCCGCGTTGGCAGCGATAGATATAATAGACGAGCATCCAGAATATGTGACGGCTCTGACGAAAGTGGGTGAGCATTTCAAAGCAACAGCTCAACGGCTTGGACTGGATACCGGCGAAAGCCAAGGTCACGCTATATGTCCGATTATCATCGGAGATTCTCTAAAAGCTGTATGGATCGCCAATCGTTTACTGGAGGATGGGTTTAACGTGCTACCCATTATTGCGCCTGCCGTGCCAGACAAGAGCGCTCGCTTGAGATTTTTTCTCAACCGCGATCACGACGAAGCGTGCGTCGAGAAGGTGCTGCGAAAAACGGCCAGTTTGCACAAGCAGTCTCTCAATATGGCAGTTACTGATCTTGCATCGGGATAGACGGCGCATATAGTCGAATGTCTGTATGCAAAAAAAAACTTGCCTTTTTAAAGCTGTTTTGAGTGCCTTGGGATACAGAGTTGTGATTGAGCTGATGGATGAAATCCATCTCGATTGAACGACACCCAGATGGCTTTCCTCTTCCATGCTACTTCACTAAACAACTGGTTTCACATCGAAAACAAACTCACGAACAGGTAGATGTCATACCAACGAATCCTGAAGCCTGATCCATTGGCGTGGTGCCTTAGGGGTCTCATTGGGAAAGCGTCGCCTTCCGCAGATCTCTACGTCGCAAATCCATGTTCGGATTTGCTTGTGACCGGGAAGCTTGTGAGGCTGACGCCCACCGTGTTTCGTGCGGGCGACGCGCTAGTGGTCGTGCGTCATGCTCTGGATCTTGAGCAGCCCCAGACATTTAGCAGATTAATCTACGTGATTGACGATGATTGGCGCGCGGGACTTCAAAGCCCGGCATTGCCGATGAGCTATCGGTTCAAGATGCGCTGGGTCGAAAAACGCGCGGCGCGATCGTTGGAACCCCTTTCCGATTTAATCGTGACCAGTTCGCACGTGCTCGAGGCAAGACTCAGAAAGGCATGGCCGACGAAAGCTGTCGCACATATCCATCCTGTTTGGCCCGAATTCTCTCGACCCCACTCTCCCCCCTCTGACACAATTCGCCTCGCTTACTTGTCCTCCTGGTCGCACCGAAAGGACTTTGAACTGGTCGCCGGCCCGCTCTATGAAATCCTAGAAGCGCATCCCGATGTCAGTCTTACACTCACCACGCAGGCTGGGGCGACATCAAGACTGGCATCGCATCCTCGTGTGGATCTCGTTCCGGCAATGGACTGGGAGGCTTACAAAAAGTGGCTTGCGCAACAGAGATTTGATATTGGCATCTACTGCCTGCACGAGACCGAATTCAATTTGGCGCGTTCGCTAAACAAGATATTTGAGTACACAATCGCAGGCGCAGCAGTTCTGGTTTCAGATCACTTGGCGGAGATTGTTACGTCATCATTCGATCAAGCTGTAAAATGCGTTGGTCCGACGCCGGGTCATTGGCAAAGAGCTCTCGAAGATCTCATTTCTAACCCAAAGCTCAGAAGTGATCTCCATGCCCGTTCAATCCGCGCAGTTGAGGGCGCAGGGATAAAAGAAAAGACTTACGAATTTTGGCAAGATGCCCTCGGACCACGCCAAGGACAGGATAAACCGGCTGGTGGCTAGGCGTCCTGACAGGCCATAGAGTTTTCTTCTCTCAGAACACTCAGTACCGTCGATTGGATAACAGTGTTTTCTGCACCGTATGGAATGAGATATCCATTTTCGTGTGCCGACATGGCCTCCCCTTGTGCCCCAATATCGAAGGCAAAGACCGGCAGACCAGTCGATAGACACTCATGCGCAGTGTAGCAAAACGTCTCCGGCCAGACCGACGGGATCAACCAACCGGATAAACCGTAACGCGATGCAAGATCGGAGATTTCATCCTGCTCATATTGGCCATGGACGAGAATGCTATTGTGCGAATAGGCCGGATCGAGCTTGCCTATCACAACAATGGATAGTTGATCTCTACCGCCTCTGGCCAATCCATTTACAATGCGCGCACCTTTTGCCTCGCCAATTGCGCCTAGAACTCCCAGAGTGACAGGTCTAGAGCCAGACGGATGTACCGGGGTTGGCTGAACGGGTAAATCATGCGGTTTCAGTACTATTTTTGGCGTCAGGTTCGGCCAGATCTGAGCAAAGAGATCTGCGCTGCTGGAACTGAAGGCCACGACCTTGTCCGCTCGGTTCAGCAGGGTCGACCACGCGTCTCGCCAGTCTTTGATCTTGGTCGGACGCTGACCCGATGTTTGCGGAAGACGCTCATAGCAGTGTTGACACTGGACGATCGACGGCAAACGGCAAAAATCACCTTTGTAGGAAAGCAGGTTGTATGACGGGCAAATCGCAAAATAGTCATGTAACAACACGTCAATCGAGTCTCCGCTCCGCAAACACTGGGTGACCCGATCAGTGACAGCCAAGGGGTCGTCTGCGTTGACGAGGCACGAGAACACGAATTGGCGATTTTGCAGGAGGTCAAGATATTGGGGGAGTTCCGATGCCGGGACACGACCTCGGGTGACACCGGACGGGCAGTGCACTTCGACTACAAGCTCATCGGATCCGGACGCGGGTTGTCGTAGTACGACGGAACCGATCTCGTCGGACAGACTTATCGATATCTGCTCATCCAGCCAGTATTCTGACCCGCCACCCAGTCTTTGCGAGACAAAAACGCGCACGGATTTTGGACTGCTGATGCTGGCAAGCGCAAGCGCAAGACGCGGCGCAACCAAGGGGTCAGAGTTACGAAAACGTGCAACGCTCTCGTCATAAAACGGATAACGCTTGTTGATTATGCGATTGTTTTTTTGGACGCGCTTGAGCTTTTCCGTTCCGAAAGACCCGCCGCCCCTATGCTCGACATAGAGCGTACCGATGCCAATATGTCTGCCGCCCAATGCAGCCGTCTTGCGGCACCAATCGACTTCCTCTCCATATCCGGATCCAAAGACCTCATCGAAAAGCGGAACCTGCTGCAGGAAATGCGCGTTCAATGCCATGCAGAATCCAACACCGGTCGGCAGGTCCGCGATTGCCGCTTGTGGATTGAGTTTTTTAGCAACTTTGTCCAGTTCCAGAGCCTCGCCGGGGCGGGCGACAAAACGAGAGCACTCAATCGGCGCCGTCATGATTTCGGCATCGCTGGACATCGGTGTTACTGAGGCGACGGCTGAATCTTCTGTCAATGGCTTGACTAATCGATCTATCCAATCGGGAGGAACGAAAGCGTCCGAGTTCAGCAAAACGACATGGCCGTGGGCTTTCGAGAGCCCCTTGTTCACAGATTTCACAAAACCCTCATTCGACCCGTTTGTGATCAGTCTCCAGCTTTCTCGTCTCGAAACAGCGTCTACAAGCAAAGGATGCACTCTTGGGTCCGTCGAGGCATCGTTGATCAGGAATACACGATGGAAAGAGGGCGTATTGCTCGCCAACCGTTCAAGGCACAACCCCACATCGTCAAACGCATTGTAGATTGGCACGATCACATCAACGGGATCCAAAAGATCAGACGATGATGAATTCCGCTCGAACAGATTTGGCACAGCCTTCGGAAGCGTTTCTTCTGCGGTCAAAGGCGCGATGAGTTGTTCAAGCCTATTTCCCGCCGCGCTGTCGCCAAGCATGACGTAGTTCGCAATGTCGCGCCAATGAAAAGCGAATTCCAGAAGACCCAGGCCCGATCGCGCCAAATTACGTAGATACTGAACGTAGGTATAAAGCCGTACGTTTTGCGGTTCTCCGTCGGTTCCCGCCCTGACCACGAGCTGACGGTTGCCCGATAAAGTAGCTTCGAAACTACCTTCGATCGGCACAAGTGTTTGATTTTCTACTTCGGTGGACAGATTCACGATCGCAGTATCGCAAGTTCCCAATACGCGTATCTCACTGTTCTTCACTTCCACTTCCAGCAGGCGCCCAACTTCTTGGCCGCCCGAACCTGACCTAATACTCACGTGAGACTGCTTTCCGCGTGCCCTACGGCCGTGGAAGCGAGACACAACCCGCGCAGAAGATTTCAATCTGGTCATTTTGTAAGCGAGCCACTTCTGCTCAGTTGGTCGCGTTGGATTTTTTCGACAGACAGCACCGGCGTCAAGCTCCATGGAAAACATGGACGTGGCCTTAAACGACGGTCGAGACAAGTGGCAATTAGAGCATTGCTTGCCTCTTCTTGCCTTTG
>JBCCNY010000235.1:0-5588 GCA_039025595.1 Pseudomonadota bacterium
ACGCAGACCGTGCCGAGGATGAGGTTCAGCATGAAGCCGCCCATATCCCGCGACGGCACCGCGTACATAAGTGTCTCTTCCGGCGCGACGATTTCGGTAATTGCTCCCCCAATGGTCCATGTGATGACGGCCGCTGCAATCGCACCGAAAAACCCAAACGCAAAAGACCGGTTCACGAGTCGGCTCCAGGCGACATAACCCGCAACAAAGCCGAGTAGCGCAAAGACTGGTGTCAGGATCGGGCCACCCCAGATAAGGTAATAGGCAAGAAACGGGTATATCGCGGTGAAGAACAGCAACTTGCTGGGCAGATACTTGAAGAACATCACCGGCGCTGCCGCTGCCAGTAGCAGCACGAAGGCCAATGTCGGACGCCAGTATTGGTCATCGGGATAGGTGAACCCGAACAGGAGCTGGTTCCAGCGTTCTGTGAGAACGGCAAAGCACCCCCCAGTCGCCCCTTCGAGGATCTCACGGCACTCTCGGATCGAGCTCGATGCCCATACACCGTTGAAAAGCCAGGGTGCCGAGGACACGCAAATGTAATAGATGGCTACGAACGACAAGACCGTCAAAACCGAATTCGACGTGCTGGAAAACAGATTATCCCGCGACCATTTTATGACACCGGACTGAGTTGCAGGCGGCGACTGCTCTGGCAACATGTCCTTTCGCACGAAAGGTTTGATGCGCTGTGACGTGGTATCTGACATTTCAGCGCTCCTTCAGCTTCACGGCATTGTTGTAGACGTTCATAACCGCTGAAATCGAAAGCGAGATCGTCAGATAAAAGAGCATGAGCAGTAGAACGCACTCGATCGCGCGGCCCGTCTGGTTCAGTGTGATCCCTCCGAGCGTGCCGGTCACATCCATGTAGCCCACAGCAATCGCAAGCGAGCTGTTCTTGGTGATATTGAGATATTGCGAGATCAACGGGGGAATGATGACCCGCAGCGCCTGAGGCAGGATCACGAGGTTCATGATGCGACCTGGCCGCAAACCCAAAGAGGCGGCGGCTTCTGTCTGGCCTTTTGATATGGCCTGAATACCAGCGCGCACATTCTCTGCGATAAATGCCCCTGTATAGATCGCCAGAGCGAACCACAGCGCAATCAGTGATCCCCGGATGGTCCATCCCCCTGAGAAGTTGAACCCGCTCAGCTCCGGGTATTCCCAAGTCAGCCCCATAAGCGCGCATAAGACGATTAGTGGTCCAAACCATATTGCGAGATTTGTCCAGAGGGTCACAGGTCGCTGTCCTGTTGCTTCTTGGATTTTATCGGCGCGGTGGACATTCCATCGCGCTGCAAAAAACGATCCGACCAGCGCGGCGAGGATAATCAGCCAATCCGCGCCTGTCCCGAATATGCCGCTCGAAAAGCTAGGCGCGGGGACATAGACACCCCGGTTGGTGAAGGCGAACATGTCAAACAGCATACGTGCCTCTGCGTCGTCCCCCCGGAATGCTCGGGGCGCGGGCAAAACAGCCGTCATGATCGTGAAGATGATGATGATCCAGATAAGAACCGGCACGTTGCGGAACGCTTCGACGTAGATCGACATCAGCTTGCTAACCAACCAGTTATTGGACAGCCGCAGGACTCCCGCAACGACGCCCAGTACGGTTGCGGTCGCGCACGCCAGGAAAGCCACGAGCAGAGTATTCAGAATACCCACGACCGACGCGCGCCAGTGCGAGCTTTGACTATCATATTCGATAAGGCGTTGGTTGATGTCGTATCCGGCCGGTTCACCAAGAAACTCGAACGATATATTCAGGCCTGCCGCACGCAGGTTCTGAACAAGGTTCGACCCAAGATAGGCAAAGGCCGCGAAAAGAGCGATCATCGCAATGAACTGGAAAGTGTAGGAACGATAGCGTGTATCGTTCAACAGCATTGACAGCCGAAACGACTCCTGAGGAGGGTCGGTAAGTGTCGTCATTTGATACGTCCCTGATGCCAGCCCTGAAATTTTATTTCAGCAGAACGCTGATGGCTGGTCACGTTATTGTAAGAGCGAAGGGCGCGGTTGTGATCCGCGCCCTTGCTGATTTTAGATCTTAGCGGAAAGGCGGCGAGTAGATCAGACCGCCGTCTGTCCACTTGGCGTTCAAGCCGCGAGCCAGACCGACCGGCGTGTTTTCACCGATGTTCTTTTCAAACAGTTCGCCATAGTTACCACCCGCAGAGATCGCTTTCAGCGCCCAATCGGGTTCGAGGCCCAGCATCTCACCAAGACTACCCTCTGTACCGAGCAAGCGGTTGATCTCCGGGTTGGCGCCTGCAGCGCTGGACATCTCGCTGATATTGGCACTGGTCACACCAAGCTCTTCTGCAGAGATCAGTGCGTTGAGCGTCCAGCGAACCACATCGCCCCAGTCGTTATCACCGTGGCGCACAAGCGGACCCAAAGGCTCCTTTGAAATGATCTCAGGTAGCAGCACATGCGCTGTTGGATCTTCGAACGCCGCGCGGGTTGCGGCAAGACCGGACGCGTCAGTTGTGTAAACGTCACATGCACCAGCCAGATATTGTTGCTGCGCTTCAGCGTTTGTCTCAATCGGCACCGGTTCGTAGCTGATGTTGTTAGAGCGGAAGAAATCCGCCAGGTTCAGCTCTGTCGTGGTGCCGGTTTGGATGCAGACAGTTGCGCCATCAAGTTCCTTGGCAGAGCTAACGCCAAGATCTTTGGGAACCATGAAACCCTGGCCATCGTAATAGTTGATGCCCACGAATTCGAATTTCAGGTCCACGTCACGCGAAAACGTCCATGTGGTGTTCCGAGCCAACATGTCGATTTCGCCCGATGCCAACGCAGTGAAACGTGTCTTACCGGTGGTGGGAACGAATTCAACGGCAGTCGGGTCGCCCAGTACGGCGGCGGCAACTGCGCGGCAAACGCCGACGTCAAAGCCGTCCCATTCGCCATTGGCGTCTGGCGCAGCGAACCCAACAAGACCCGTCGTCACGCCACAGTTAAGCGTGCCACGCGCCTTGATATCGTCGATCGTGCCAGCGGCCGCTGCACCCGCAGACAGGCCAGCGACCGTCAGCGCGCCTAGAATTACGGTTTTTTTCATTTTTACCTCTTCCTGATAACTCACCCCTTCGGGGCAGTTTTTGCGGCCTCTCGACGAAGCCGGGCGATACGTTTAGAAGGGCATTCCTTCTGTCAGTGCGCCAGAGAGTGCGTGTATTCGTTGTGGAAGGTCAAGGCCTACTGCGGGAAAATACGTCGCATACGCCCAATAAATAGGCAGTTTCAGGCTATTGCCCCAGCGTCAATCCGGATCGTGCAAGAACCGATGGAATCGCATCGCGTCGCCGAATTCCTTTTCTTTGAAGGCTGCGGTTGCAATTGCCTCTTCATCTTCGCCCCAAAGCTCCTGCTGCCAAAGCTCGTCGACCCGCGACAAACTCCATAGTTTCGCGGTCGATTTCCAGCCTTCGAGCGCTGCAAACCCTATGGCCAAGGAACCGGACAGACCGACAAGATCGTGAAACGCAGTGAGGGTGTACTTGTCCAACTCATGAACCCCGGCACTTAGCCTATCCAGGTGCTCGGGCTTCTGGGGAACATGCATAACCCCGGTGATCACGCAGAGTTGAATGTCAAATAGCTGGTTGATCCACTCGAGCAAAGGGTCCCAAGCCTCGCTTTGGCGCGATACGAGTGAGTCAGGCGCGTCCGCACGGTAGCATATCAAATCGGCATCCCCGTAGGCCGCAAGAAGTGAGGCCACTTCAGAATGCTGGGGGCCAACCTTGTCAATCGCTGCATTTGCAGCCCGGGTCATCGGCATATTTTGCGGGCGGACCAGTGCCTCCTGCGCATCCCATTCTTCCGCAATCGCGCGGGCCAGTGCTTGGGTAGGTACGAGAAGTTCATTTTTGGCCGGTGTTCGAACCGGGCGATCGTCGAGCCGCACAGCGAAAGCATCTGCATGGGGCACGACGGTTGCCTCTTTCCAGAATCGTTTCGCCGTCCAACCGCTCATGACGTCACACCCCAAATTGCCATCAGCGCGTCATCCAATTGATCAAAGCTGTCGATAACTCGATCAGCGCAGGTGAGACCGGACACAGGATGATAGCCCCAGGAAACCCCGATAGCGGAGATCCCAGCGGCTTTCGCCATGTCCATGTCAAAACTTGTGTCGCCAACGATGACTGCGTGCTCTGGTGCAGCACCTGTCTCTGAAAGGCACGCGTAAATCATGGATGGGTTGGGCTTTGAGGGGTGAAAATCACTCACCTGCTGTGTCACAAAGAACGGTGACAGATCATGCGCTTCAAACAACTTGTCGAGACCACGCTTAGACTTACCCGTGGCCACGCCCAGCAAGATGTCCGGGCGATCGTTCAATCTTTCTAGGGCCAACCTTGCGCCGGGATAGAGTGGTGAGGATTGCGCCGCTCCTACGCTCACGCGGAGCACGCTATAGGCCTCTTTGTACCAATCGACCATTTTTGCCCGCACGTCTGTAGGCAGTTCAGGCGCGAGCACGGCCATGGCACGATCCAGCGACAGACCGACGATCGACAGAATTTTCTCTCGCGGCGGCGGTGGGGTTGAGGCTTGCTCAAATGCCTGGGACATCGCAGCTATGATATCCGACTGGCTATCCACCAACGTGCCGTCAACGTCAAAAATCACGAGCCGTAGAGGTGAGGTCATGGCGCCAATGGCTCAAAAGGATCAAGGACCGCGTCGTTGTCCTGCCATTGAAAGAGCTGCCAGGTGCGCCTCATGTGATCCGGCAATGGCGCGGTCAACGTCAGCCGGGCCTGCGTGATCGGATGGGTGAGCATAAGCGTGCGCGCATGCAGATGCAGTTTCCGGCTGACTTCGCCGCCAAGCTGTGCGCCCCAACCATCCCCCATGTTCACCTGACCAGATCCGCCGTACTTGCCGTCGCCGATAATAGGATGACCCAACTGCGCCATATGAGCGCGAAGTTGGTGTGTGCGCCCTGTCACCGGCACGAGCGCAACCCATGACACCCGGCTTCCAGCGGCCTCAAGCACGGTGAAGTCCGTCGTCGCGCGCTTGGCCCCTGGCGTTTGAGAGACGTCATCGGGATGGATACAGTGCATCTTCTCCCCTTCTCCGCCTTTGCCATGTCCCGCAGCCTTGAGAAGGCCATAATGGATCGTTCCCGAGCGTGGTGCAGGCAAACCTGCCACGGCGGCCCAGTAGATCTTGCGCGTGTCGCGATGGCGAAACGCTGAGGTCAGGTGCGCCGCCGCCTGGCGCGTTCGTGCCATGACCAGAACACCCGACGTATCTTTGTCCAATCGATGCACTAGCCTGGGCTTGTCGTCGTATCCGAATCGGAGCACGGAGCTTAGCGCATCAAGGTGACGTCGCTGACCACTCCCGCCCTGAACGGCGAGCCCGGCCGGTTTGTTGATCGCCAAGATGTGGTCGTCTCGGTAGAGCACACTTGCTCGAAGAAGGGCCGCATCATCCTCAGAAACTGGCGCCTCAACAGGTCGGCGGGCTGTCTGTGCGGACACATCCGGTAGCGGGGGCACCCGAATTCTCTGCCCCGATTCTATTCGTGTGTTCGCCCGCGCTCTCGC
>JBCCNY010000236.1:0-5563 GCA_039025595.1 Pseudomonadota bacterium
ATCGAGGGCAGCCATGACGGGCACGGATATCTGGAGATGACCGGATATGAGTGATCCCAACGACCTTACAGGCTTTTTGAGCCGGGCTTGGCAGATCCTTGGCCGCGGGGTCGCCGACCGCCGTTCTCCCGCGCGGCACCCGACATTCGCAACGGTCTCACCTGACGGGTTGCCGCAGGCGCGCACGGTGGTTCTGCGCGCCGCAGATCGTGCCACCGCGATGCTGGAAATCCATACCGACACCGCAAGTGCCAAGATCGCAGCGCTGCGCGCTCATCCACAGGCCGAGGTCCACATCTGGGACGCCCGTTCAAAGATCCAGCTGCGTCTCGCCGCGCGTGTCAGCATTCTCACCGGTGCCGAAACCGCGGATCGCTGGGCCAGTGTGCCGGAGGCCTCTCGCGTCTCTTATGGAACGGAGCCCGCACCGGGTAGCGTAATCGGGCATGTCTACGCCTACGAAAAGCCGCCCTGCGCCGACCGCTTCGCTGTGCTCAGCTGCGCGCTGGAGGCAATCGATCTGGTTCACTTGGACACACGTCATAGGCGCGCACGATACACACGCGCCTCTGAGTGGAGCGGCAACTGGCTTGCGCCATAGATTTCGCGCTCAGAGCATATCCTTTTCTTCAAGGACCTTGCGCGCGGATCTGAAGCATTCCAGCGCCTGTGGCACACCGCAATAGATGCCGATAACATGCACAATAGCGCGGATCTCATCCTTGTTGACACCGTTGTTTATAGCGCCCTTGCAATGTAGCTCCCATTCGTGGGTCTTGCCCAAAGCCCCCAGCATCGTGAGGTTCATCATCGACCGTGTTTTGGCATCGATCACATCGTCACCCCAGCCAAATCCCCAGCACCAGGCGGTCATCGCCTCTTGAAAGGGTTTGGTCAATTCATCCGCCTGACCCAGAGACTTTTCGACATATTCCGCCCCCAAGGTCGCCTTGCGCTGCGCCAGACCAATCTCAAACAGATCTTCTTTCATTTGATTCTCCCATAAATTCATTATGTTGCGCTTCGTCTTTAAGGCGAATACCCAGCCTTGGCGCGTGACAGAAATTCAAAGCATGCCGCCGGGTCAGTGGCAATCGAATAGAGCACGGATTTGCTGCGTCTCTTGTCCCTATCCAAGGACAGTGCTTTGTCTCGCCCTGATGCCAATTCTCATCCTCACGCCCCTCTTGCTCTGTCTGTCAACGCTCGCCGCCTTCGCCGCGCGCGCGGCGGGATTGCCGCTGCCTTTTCTGATCGGCCCGCTCTTGCTGACCGGTCTGACTTTCACCTTGGCGTCGCATCGCCTACCCCGCGAATATCGATTTCCGGCGCGTTTGCGGCTGGTCTTCATCGCGCTTATCGGTGTTGCGATCGGCGCACAGATCACACCGGAGCTTTTCGCTGAGCCCGGCGCGCTTGCACTAAGCGCCGGTGCTTTGGTGCTTTTTATCATTCTGGCGCATAGCTGGGGCTATGCCGTGATGCGCTGGCTCGGAGGCTATGACCGACCCACCGCCTTTTACTCTGCCGCACCAGGCGGTCTTTTCGAAGCTATCGCTATGGGAGAAGAGGCCGGCGCCGATCCTGCTCGGCTCACTCTGCAACAATTCCTGCGGATCATTGTTGTCGTGACGCTTCTGCCCATTGGTCTGTCGCTTTGGTATGGCGAACCTGTCGGAAGCTCGGCGGGAATGAGCTTTGCGGCTGAGATCGTTACAATCGAGGATGTTGTGAAGGCCGCGTTGGCCGGGATGGCGGGGCTCGGCTTGGGCCATATCCTGCGGCTGCCCGCCAAACAGATCACCGGCCCGATGGGCGTCGCAGGTCTCGCCACAGCGACCGGGCTGTTTCACCCAGACCTGCCACAATGGTTGATCGATACCGCGCAAATCGTGGTGGGAACCGCGCTCGGCACGCGCTTTGGTGGTATGTCCAAACAAAGCCTGATCCGGGGGATTTGGCTCACGCTAATTGCAGTGGGAGGGATGCTGTGCCTCTCCGCCCTGTTCGCTGCTGTGCTTATGATCTGGCTTGATCAACCCTTTGATATTCTGCTGATCAGCTTTGCGCCGGGCGGCGTGACGGAGATGTCGCTCGTGGCCCTTAGCCTGACGGCGAACCCCGCTTTCGTCACTTTGCATCATATCGCAAGGATCATCATGACGGTGATCGGCCTTGCGCTCTGCACGCGGTATCTCGCCCGCAAGAAAGAAACCGACGGTTGAGCGAAAGCTCAGCCTGCGATCAAGCTTGAAAACTTGTCTTCGAGATAGGCCATCAGAGGCTCTGCGCTGGCCGGCGCGCCGCAGGCCTGTTCGATCAGCGCAGCAGGCTCCATCAGACCGCCATGGCGCTGCAGGTTCTCACGCAGCCAGAGCAAAGCGGGAGACGGGTCGCCCTCGGCCAGAGCATCGTCAAGGTCTGGCACATCGCGTCGGAGTGCCGCGTGAAGACAGCCCGCATAGACATTGCCCAAGGCATAGGTCGGGAAATAGCCGAAGAGCCCCACAGACCAATGCACGTCCTGCAGCAGGCCGTTAGAGGGCTGATCGACTGGATAGCCGAAGTCGGACTCAAACCGGTCGTTCCACGCCGCCTCAAGGTCCGCGACAGTCAGATCTCCGGCGATCAACGCACGCTCGAGATCAAAGCGGAGCATGATGTGCAGATTGTACTGCACCTCATCGGCCTCGGTTCGGATGAAGCCACGATGCACGCGATTGACCGTTCGGTAAAAGGCGTCTGCATCTGCCACACTCAGATCGCCGAAACTCTGCTGCATCCGGCCAAAGAGCCAGCCGCAGAAGGCGCGGCTTCTGCCTAGCTGGTTTTCATAAATGCGGCTCTGGCTTTCGTGAACCCCCATCGAAACGCCACGACCTGCAGGCGTCAGCAGCAAGGCCCCATCAATACTCTGCTCATAAGTGGCGTGACCCACCTCGTGAATCGTCGAATAGACGCAGTTGAACGGATCAGAGGCTTCGGTTCGCGTGGTAATACGGACATCAAGTCCGGAACCTGACGAAAACGGATGCACGGCCTTATCAATCCGGCCACGATCAAAATCATAGCCGAAGCGCCCCGCCAGCTCAGCCGAGAGAGCCAGTTGAACCTCTTCGGGAAACTCTCCCTTGAGAGCGGGCAAAGATGGCGCATCCAGCGCGCTTTGCCTCAAAGACACCAGACGCGGGCGCATCTGATCAAAGATAGCGCCAAGCTCTGCCGCTGTGGTACCGGGCTCAAAATCATCGATCATCGTGTCGTAGAGATCGCGACCCTCAGACACGGCAGCAAATTCTTCGCGTTTGAGCGCAACAACCTCTTTGAGTGTTGGCAGGAAGGCGGCCACATCATTCTCGGCGCGGGCGGCGGCCCAGATGCCTTGCGAGCGGCTTGTCAGACGGGCCAAAGCTGTAGCCAGCTCAAGCGGCACCTTGACCGCCCGGGCATAGTCGCGCGCGATCAGCCGCATCTGCGCCGCCGCGGTTGCATCAGGTGCGTCGGCCGCGCTGAGCCAATCACCGATACGTGGGTCGGTGCGTCGCGCGTGCAACACAGCCTCCATCGCGCCCTGCTCTTCAGCGCGCTGCTCCCCGGCACGAGGCGGCATCACGGTCTCCTGATCCCAGCTCAAACGTCCCGACACGCGCGATAGCGCCTCCGTTTCGCGCTGAAAGGCGATGAGTTCATCAAAAGCGATATGCGTCATGCGCGCACCGATTGAACAATCGGGTAACGCGCCAAGAACCGTGCGCGCAGCACAGCCACAAAAAGCAGAACGGCAAAAAACTGATGAACGATGGCGATCTGCCAGGGTGCCGCGTGGAGAACGGTCACAACCCCAAGCACCAATTGCGCCCAGAGAACAAGATAGGCCAGGACAAAGGCTCGTTTTGTGTCTTTATGCGCGCTCTTTCGCGATTGGAGGAAAACAACTGTGGCGAAGAGCAGCAAAATATAGGCCGCGATCCGATGGGTAAACTGAACAAGGCCGGCATTCTCAAAGAAGTTTCGCGCGCCGAGTTCGGGCATCCAAAACATCGGTGGCAGGAATTGCCCGGCCATCAACGGCCAATCGGTGTAGCTTCGCCCAGCATCGATGCCAGCCACCAACGCGCCCAGCAAAACCATCAGGAACACGAAATACGTGAGCCCCGTCGCCATACCGAAAATCTTGCGCTCGCCCGAGCGTCGGGCTTGTAGCAGTTCTCGCTCCGCCCGGCCCAACAGAAAAACGTACCATGCGATCAGACCTAGTATGAAAAAGGCGAGGCCTAGATGAACCGCAAGCCTGTAACTGGCAACATCGAGCATCTCGGCCCGGAGACCAGAGGCCACCATCCACCAGCCAATAGCGCCTTGCGTGCCGCCGAGCACGCCCAATAGAAGCAGTCGAGGCGTCCAGCCCGTCGGTATTTTCCGCGCCACAAGAAAGCCGAGAAACCCGATCGCCCAGACAAAGCCGATCACCCGACCCAGCTGCCTGTGGCCCCATTCCCACCAATAGATCACCTTGAAGTCCGCAAGGCTCATGCCTTTGTTTTGCAATTGGTATTCGGGGATCTGGCGGTATTTCTGAAACTCTTCCTCCCAGGCTGAGGCATTCATCGGGGGAAGCGCGCCGGAAACCGGGGCCCATTCGGTGATCGACAGGCCGCTATCTGTGAGACGCGTCAGGCCGCCCACAGTTATCATAACGACGACAAGCGCGAATAGGAGTATCAGCCAAAGCCTGATCGCGCCCCGCGCACCCGTCTTGCCGGCATCGATCATGCCTCCTCGTGGTTCGGTCCGAACAGCGGCGGCGTCGGTGCCGACGTCTTCGAAGATACTGCGTTTGTTACTCATCTTGACCCCTTGGAGCGCAAAGTAGACCGCGGCGCGCTGCGCTTCAACCACGCTCCTTCCAGCGTACCATTTGCCGCATGACCCCATGCAAAGTCTGCACGTCCGCGCGGGTGAGCGGCATCCGGCTCCAAAGGTTGCGCAGGTTGGTTTTCATGCCCGGCGCTTTGTCTTCGGGAAAAAACAAGCCCGCTATCTCCATCCGTGTCTCATAATGAGAGGCCAGCGCCTCAACCTCGTCCTGGCTCGCCCATTGCGTTCCGGCAAGCTCAGTCTCTTGCGCGGGGACCGATACGGTCGCGCGTCGCCATTCATAAGCGCACAGCAACACGCATTGTGCGAGGTTGATCGAGGGAAAAGCAGGATTGACCGGCACGGTGACCAAAGCGTTGGCGCGGGCAACATCGTCGTTTTCGAGCCCGGCGCGCTCTGGGCCGAACATCACGGTCACGCCTTCGCCCCGCGCAATGCGTCTCGCCGCCTCAACCATAGCCGCCTCCGGGCTCAGAACGGGCTTGGTCAGACCGCGCATTCGAGCGGTCGTTGCCAGCACGTAATGCGACCCCTCCAGAGCTTTAGGCACATCGGCGCTGACCCTGGCTTGGTCCAGCAACCGCCCGGCACCAGATGCCATTGCCTCGGCCGCAGGATTCGGCCAGCCATCGCGCGGTGCGACAAGACCCATGCGATCCAGACCAAAATTCAGCATAGCCCGGGC
>JBCCNY010000237.1:0-5557 GCA_039025595.1 Pseudomonadota bacterium
CTTTGAAGACGAGATTTTTCCGGTCTGCGCGGCGTCCTATCTCGATCGTAACAAGATCTGCTCAATCGAGGACTTGTTGAGTGCCGATCTGATCGATCTCGATTATCTGCATTGGAACTGGCTCAATTGGGCAATCTGGTTTGCGGAAGCCGGTCTTGAACCCATGCAGGCGCGGGTTGCCCTGCGGACAAATTCTTACGTCACGCAATTGGATGCAGCACGGGCTGGATTTGGCGTGGCGCTTGGCTGGCGCAACTTGGTAGATGATGATTTAGCGCAAGGCACATTGGTGCGGCCCCTGCCCGACGCGATCCAAACCGGCTATGGGTACTTTCTTTTGGTGCGGCAGGATGCGGATGACATCGCCCGAGATCTTGCACGGCACCTGCAACCGACTGAGACACCTTCGCCTATTGGACCCGCATCTCTCGCGTCAACTTAAAGAAAAAGGGACGGCTATCCCCCCGGCGCTCCATCCACCCAAGGACCGTATCCGGGCTCAAACTGGCAAAATAGTCGATAATCGGCAGCGCGTCATAGACCATCGCGGCATGGGCACGCCCGCGAAAGCCCACATGACGCAAGGTTGCAGCGGGCCGCTTGGTCATAAAAAGCGGCGCCAGGAACGGGAAAACAATCGGCAAGATCTTGTCCCGCGCGGGCAACCCCATCACCAACCCAATTGGCAGTCGCGCGGGATTGAGCCTGACCTCGCCCCGGAGAGGCAGATGATGCAGAAGCGGGAAGACGGTCGATGCATCACAGAATTCCTTGCCCGTCCACGACGCCGCTTCGAGCATGCCATCCATCGGGTGACCTGTGTCAACGCCCCGCCCACGCCAACGACCGATCATTTGTTCGAGCGTGGCCGGTTCCGCCTCATCAAAAAGTGAGATCGCTGCATCCAGAGAAAGCGCATCGCCCTGACCGGCATCGAGAGGTTTGCCCATTTAAAAAGTGAAAGCGGGTGAGCCGAAAAAAGGCAAGTTCAATGGACGCAAATGCGCTCGAATCAGGTCGCGTTCGGCTTGTTATGGCGGGACACAGTTATACTTTTTATATCACAAATCACAGCTTATCCAAGAAAAAGGCCTAGAAAATTATACATTCCAAATATTTTGGAAGTTTCGACGCATCATTCGGTGTTCAGGCCGGTCAATTGCAGGCAACACGCGAACCTGTACGACAATCAATGACACTGATCGATTTCACGAACCGGCTTCAGGACGTCCCGTATCGGTAAACGTGACCAAGAGACCGCCAGCTTCGTCATCTTCATGTACCAGCACTTGCCGCGGAATACGAACAAGCGGCACGCGTTGTGCATCCGCGGCTTGCCACGGTCTGTCCAGCAGCAAGCAACCGGCCTCTTGTCCTGCATAATTTTCAGACGGCTCAACTTCTTTCATAAACAGAAAGTTCTGCGCAACCCGCTCGCGACCAAGAAAGATCGAACCGGTATCTATGACACCTCGTGCCATGTTTTTGGTCAGAATAGATTGCTGTTTCGACTGCGCCCAGACCCCGCAGACGAGAGTCTGACCTTGCGCCTCTCGCAACTCGGCGGCGACGCTCAATCCGCCGCCAGATGAATAAACCCCACCGGTCACCACCGGAGACTCCCCCAAGCGGGAGACCGCATTTTGCCCGGTCGGAGCGCAAGACAGCACAGATGTCGCGCAAACTACCGCAATAAGTACTTTTTTCATCATCGCTTTCGCTCCCTGATACATGGACACGTCAAGTTAACCACGCTGCCAAGACATGAAAAGCACATGCGACTAACCAGACGCGGCGTAGCTTTCGGTTTCTTTGAGAAGTTCAGGGTAGTATTTTTGTAGAACCGGCGCAAATTCGTCGCGTATCCGCCCGACCTGGGCAGGCGTGAGGTCGTCACGCCATCCGCCTGCTTTACCTCGGGTAAAAAAGCTCTCCATATGCGCGGGGCGTTCGTGAAATCCGTCTTTTTCTTCCTGTTTCTTCATGGTCTCAAATCGGGTCGCCTTAACCGCCCGCGCGATTTTCGGACTTTCCGGTTTGATCGACAGGAATTTCAGAAGGTCTTGCATCGCCTGCGCCGGCTTTCCCAGCAGATCCTCGTAGCGAACCACATGAATCGGCAAGCCGGGTGCACTCGTCCAACGAGTTATATGATCGTCCCAGCGGCCCAGGATATCGTAGATCCCCGTATCGGTCCCCATGAACGTTTCCGTGTTACACATGCGTTCGATCGCGTCATCAATACTTGCCGAGGTATGACGGGCGAATGAGGGCACGACGTCGAAAGGGTTGCGTAAAACATAAATCGCACCCGCGGTTACTTCCGGCAGAATGATATGGGTATTTTGGACGATGATCGGCGAGCAATGCGTTTTAACGAAGTGTTTTCCCTGTTTTGATTTGGCGATCAGGCGCAAAGCCTCGGGCCGGACCTTCAACCAGTCCTCAATCGAGCTACCGATGAACGGTCGACCGGCAGCAAGGTCGTAGAAATCCTGGCGCACGTCGGCCGTTGTGAAACGACGCAGGTTGTTGATATCCGGTGCCTGCCCCGGCGGCATAAAATAATGAGCCAGCAAAGAGCGAACCCAAGTGTTGCCCGACTTCGGATAAGAAGCCAGCCAGATGATACGGCGCAGATCAAACACTGTAATATCCGTATTTTTTCATAACTCGCTTATGATCCCGGCGAACCTGGGCCACCAATTCCGGGTCGAGCTCTGACTTCCACTGTCCCGCTGTCCCCTTGGAAAAAAAGCGGTCAGAATTTGGCGATCTTTCTTTAAACCCGTCCACCTCTTCCTGATTTGACACCTCTTCAAAGCTCGAGAAACGGATCGCGCGGTCTAATTTTTCAGGATCGGGGTCAAGACCTATCGTTTTAAGAACATTGCCAAAAGTTTCGGTGGGTTTTTCCAACATATCTTCGTAACGCACCACGAGTGTCGGGAATGCCGTGCCTTTTTCCCAGCTTTTGACGTGATCACTCCACGTCCCCAAGAATTGCATAACGGTCGACGGCTCCGCCGCGTTGACATTGTCGGGATGAGCCAGAGCCGTTACTGACTCGGCAGGTGTCTGTCCGTAATGGCGGGCGTAGGACAAGATCACATCGAGCGGATTGCGGATGATGTATATCGCCTGCCGCGTCACATTCGCGGGTATGAGTTCAGTACCTCGCACAACGGTGCGAATGTTATGGGTCTTCACGAAATTTAAATCAGCATTGTTGGCCACAATACCACGCATAACCTTGGGGCGGAGATTCAAAGTCAATTGTACGTCATGGACGTCAATCTCTCGCCGCGCGACCATGTGATACATCTTGGCAATCGAGTCGCCGATGCCAAACTTGTGGACTTGATTGATCGGTACGGGCGTTTTCGCGTTAGAAAGATAGTTTGCGAGGAAAATGCGCATCCAGGTGTTGCCCGACTTGGGGTACGAGGCTAGCCAGACGATGCTCTTTTTCATGTGTCCACCCGAAAAAAAAGGAACGGTCGCCCGCTCCTCTTAGCAAGTCCGGTGGGAGAGTAAAACTCCCCCACCGAATGGATCACACCTGGCTTAGAAGCTCAGGTTAATCGCAGTACCGATGGCTGTACCGTCGACTTTACCAGCAGCCAAACCTGGGAACGGTGCCCCACCATTGTCTGCTTCGAGGTAAACGAGGTAGATGTCCCAATCCACGCCCGGTCCGATATCACGGCTTGCGGCAACCTGGTACGCTTCGTAATCGTGATCACCGAATGCACCGAATACACCGCCTGCCTGACCTTCAACCTCACCGATGTAAAGCTCGCCGCTGAACGACCATGGGCCAGGTGCGTCATAGCTCACACCAAAGCTGTAACCGTTGGTATCGAGATCACCCACGCCGGTGTCATTGTTTTCGGCATACGAACCACCGACGGTGATGCCGCCGAAGGTAACGTTCGCACCGATCGCCCATGTATCAGGGTCGGACGAACCTGCAGGGTCATCACCTGTACCGTAACGAGCCGACAGGTAGACATCTGTTGTTCCGAACGAGCCGGAATAGGCAACGCCTACGTCGAAGATGTCTGACAAGACTACATTACGGTCGACGACAAAGTTGTTGGCTGCGTTCACAGCGCCTGTCGGTGCGTAGGATACACCCAATGTCAGACCGTTGAAGCTCGGCGTGTAGTATGTGATACGTGCAACGTCATTGTTACCCGAAACTTCGGTAAATGACGAGATCACAGCATTCCGGAAAAGACCCGGAACAGTGGCCGAGAACGGAATAAACGCAGAGATCGACGGCGAGTTGATGAACATCGACGACACGGAAGGTGCGCCTGCTGACATCTTGTAACCGGCCGAGTTCTCATAACCGATGTCCAGTGTTCCCAGGCTGTCGCCGGAAATTGTGACATACGATTCATCGATCAGGCTGTTGTTACGAGGATTGGTTGTACCGGAGTTCAGTGCTTCGAACTGAACCTGATAACCAAAGGTCAGACCGTTGTCCAAAGTAACCGACGGCGTGAAGATGATTTCCGCGTTCTGGTGAATAAACAAGCCGTCGAGGTCAACGCCAGCCGGAACAGCTGAACCGCCAATATCGGCGAATGCCACGTGCATGTTTGCAAATCCGCCCCAGTCCACGTTCCAATCCTGGGCTGCGACAGGTGCAGCAGCGACGCCGAGGGCGATGGCGCTGGTGCAGAGAAGTTGCTTTTTCAAGGTTATCCCTCCTTCAAAGCAGGTTAGGTTGCGCCGCCCCCCAACTCATCGCGAGATCACGGCTTATGGGTTTCATTGCGCCAACCAGACCACAAGTGTCAACGAAGGCACCCGTTTCGCCGCGCTTGATATGAGCTTTGTGACAAGATTCACACACCGCATCTGACCCCGTGGTACGCCGCTTTCAGAGCAAAACTGTATTTCCCATATTTTATTGGCCGTTTGACTTTGAAAAGCACCTTTCGGTTGCGGAAATACACATCTTATGAAAGCGTTAAAAGGAATCACCACACGGGTGTCGGCTAGACGTCCGACTGAGGCGCGTGTTATTTTCGCCACAGGGTGCAGAGCGCGATCAAAAATCACTTATTTCTCAGAAATTTTGTCTTTTCGAGCCGGCTTTCGTTCCTACTTCCAAGTCTGAGTTGCATCTCGCAGACCCAAGAGTGCCCGCGCTTCCGTCGGTGTTGCAACGGGACGGTCATATTTGTCGCAGAGGCCCACAGCATGTTCGACCAGCGCAGCATTCGATGGGGCAAGCCGCTCGCGATCCAGCCTGACGTTGTCCTCAAGCCCGGTACGAGTGTGGCCGCCTGCCGCGATAGCCCATTCGTTGACCCGTATCTGATTGGCCCCGATTCCAGCAGCACACCATTGTGCATCGGGCGCGCGTGCCTGCATCAGCGACACATAGAATTCAAACACTTCCTTGTCCGCAGGCATTGCGTTTTTCACACCCAGAACGAATTGGACATAAAGCTGGCCGAAAAGCTCACCTGCGCGATGCAGCACGATCGCCTGTAAAATATGTGATAAATCAAAAGCTTCGATTTCCGGTACCACCTGA
>JBCCNY010000238.1:0-5538 GCA_039025595.1 Pseudomonadota bacterium
GACCTGAAAGACGTTCTTGGCCAGATCAAGACCAATAGTGGTAACATGCATGGGGTGGCTCCTCTCTCGCAGATGACAATACCTGCACTATGGCGCATCGCGACGCCGGGGGAGCAGCAGCCATCCACCCCATCTGCAGAGGGGACAGACAAATCCATGCACAGCCAACGTTGGGATTGGACATGAGGTTGCTCGGTCGACAGGTCAGCACTAAGGCAAATGCCGCACAGGCTAGACCTCCACTTGAGGAACGGCCCTCTGGTAGAGATGCCAGGTCGCATGACCCAGGATCGGCAGGGTGGCGATCAGCCCAACAAATGCAGGCAGCATCGACAGCAACAGTGTGGCCGAGATGATCGCGGCCCAACTCAACATAACAACCGGGCTTTGTGTCACAACGCGAACCGACGTGATCATTGCGGATACAAAATTCGTTTCCCGGTCGAGCAGCATCGGCATGGCAATAACCGTCAACGAGAACAAGACAGCTGCCAGCGCTGCGCCGACACAGGTGCCAATCGCCAGAAAGGCCCAACCTTGCGGTGTAAAGAAAACGATGTTCACGAACCCGTCGAAATCCGAAAAGGACGCGTTCTGCAGCACAATTACCAGAATGGTGCGGAACTGGTAGATCCAGACCCAAAAGATGAACAGCGTAACAAAGGCCATCCAGCCCATCTCTCGGTTGCGCTGATCGGCCATGACAGTCAGGATATCCGACCAGCCGAAGCTTTCGCCCCGCTGCATGCGTCTGGACATATCATAAAGCCCGGCCGCAGCGAAGGGCGTAACCAGCGGAAACCCCACCGTGGCCGGAATGATCATCCACATCTGTTCAAGCCAGACGAGAACGTAGACGATAAAAATCCCGACAGCTGCGTAAAACAGCCCAAAAAAACCGCTCATGACAGGACGCGCCAGAAAATCTGCGAATCCGTCTTTTAGCGACGCGCGAATATCGTCCGCCGTGACTGTGTTGACCTGCGGCGGTCCCTGCTGCGCCGCTGTTAGCTTGTCTGACGCAGCGATTCTGTCGCTTTTGGATCTCATGACACGCTCCTCCCAAAGTATGCCATCGCTTTGTCGAACATATCTACAGACTTGGCAGCCGACCAGAAATCGCTCGCGCAAGCAAATGCGGAACGCAGAGCCTCAACCTTACCAAGGATCTATAAATCATGCTCGCATGCTAGAGCCGAAGAGATCGCCAAGCAAATCTCCTGCACCTTTAGGAGGACACTGAAAAGTCGCTTAATCTTGCGCGCGGCGGTTGTCAGAGTCGCGATACCCCACGTCGCCCGCCCACCAGGTGCGTTTGACGCCCCGGTAAACATCAATTTCCTGACCCGGATGGAAAACTTGCAGCTCTGCACCACCGCGATCAACGCTGCTCCCCAGACGACCTTCGGCATCCCGCCACACCAAGTGATAGAGCGGTGGGCGTTTGAACCTGGCATGTTTCTGCACCTCAACCACCTCTGCCGTGCTTTGACGACCATACCATCGCGCGCGCAAGCCGCCTACCGCCATTCGGCCGATATACCAGATCGACCCGAGCCAAAGCAGGCCAAAAGCCCAGATGAGCGCTTGAATAACGCGCGCATCGTCTCTCTTGGCGCCGTGCCGCCAAACGACCCGCTCAGGATCATCCGGCAGGTACCAAAGCTCGATCTCCTGACCCAATTGCGTCTCGCGGTATGCCGCCGCACTTATGCGGCGTTCAACTTCCACCAATTGACCGGACTGCGTTTCAAACCGAACCACGAGATAGAAGACCGTTCTAAGTTGGCCGTCGCTGTTGCGGCTTTCCTCACTGTATTTGTCCGACGCCTCCCCGCGCGTGTTCACACCCTCGCTCTCAAAGCGTTGCGCACCATCCAGAGCCGTCAAAGCGGCCGATGTCAGAAGAATCAAGACTGCTCCGAGTATCAAAACGACGCCGCCGCCCATATGCAGGAAAAGGCGAAGGATACCAGGCGGCGGATCAGACGGCGTGTAAATCATGGCTCAGTGTCTTACTCATACAGTCTAACAGGTTTGCGTCTTAGTTCAGTTATCTAGACGTCCTGACGTTCCCCCACATCGCCGACCCACCAGGTCGCGCGCCCGTCGCGGTAGACATGCGTGGTCGTACCCGGGCGATGCGACGCGACGACCCGACGCCAGTTCAGCAGGCTTTCGCCTTCTTGCCCCTGCCCGTCCCGCCAGACCAACCGGAAGTATCGCTGTCGCCGGACCCGGTAGGGCGTTCGCTGAACGCGTAAAACTTCCACCTCTTCTCGCGGGCCGGACTCACGCGCCCGCACCGCGCTCACCGCCCAAGTGCCGATGCGCCACAACAAAAAAAGCCAAAAGATCCCGAAAGCAAGCGCCACCCGCTGCAAAGCCACAGCACCACTGCGATAGGCGCCTTCCGTGACCTCGACCCGGCGCGGCGTATCCGGCAGATACTGCACGTCGACTCGCGAGCCCGGCATCATGCGTTGGAAGCTCTCTTCCGGGACGCCACGTTCGAGCACGATACGCTCTCCGTCGGCCGTCGTGAAATCTATCGCCACAATGAAACTCACCTGATCGGTGCCACCATCCTGCTGTCGGATGTAGCGGTTGATCACCCGCGCCTCCGCCGTCCGGCTTTCCAGCGCGAACTGGCGCGCCAACGAGGCTCGGCTTTCGCTGAGCAGCGTGACCACGAGGACAATTGTTCCCAGCACGATAACCCACCAGCCGCCCATGCGCAGAAACAAGGTTGTGAGAGTGGGAGGCGGATCATTGGCACTCATGGATCCGGTGATGCCAAGGCTAGGGCTGGCTGGCAAGACATGCTGTGCCGCCTTGCCCCTTCCCTCGCCCGGGCCGATTGGCTATCTGGCAGAGAGTGGCAAGCAGGAATGCAGGGTAATGGCGATAGAAAAGACCTTTGATGCACAAGAAGCAGAGGCACGGATAACACAGGCCTGGGAAACATCCGGCGCATTTGCCGCAGGGGCCAATGCCTCTCGCCCGGAGACATTCAGCATCGTGATCCCACCGCCCAATGTGACCGGCTCACTGCATATGGGCCACGCCTTTAATAACACGTTGCAGGATATACTGACGCGCTGGCACCGGATGCGCGGCTTTGACACGCTCTGGCAGCCGGGCACCGATCACGCCGGCATCGCGACGCAGATGGTGGTCGAGCGTGAACTGGCCCAAACCAACCGGCGTCGCACGGATATGAGCCGCGAGGAGTTTGTTGGCCTCGTCTGGGAGCAGAAGAAGAAATCCCGCGGCAATATCATTGGGCAATTGAAACGTCTTGGCGCGTCCTGTGACTGGTCGCGCGAGGCCTTCACCATGTCCGGCGCGCCGGGTGCGCCCGAGGGAGAAGAGGGCAATTTCCACGATGCCGTTATCAAGGTCTTCGTGGATATGTACAACAAAGGGCTGATCTATCGCGGCAAGCGGCTGGTGAACTGGGACCCTCATTTCGAAACGGCGATCTCGGATCTTGAGGTCGAGAATATCGAAACGCCGGGCCAGATGTGGCATTTCAAGTACCCTTTGGCGGGCGGCGAGACATATGAGTATTTAGAGCAAGATGAAGATGGACAGGTGACGCTGTGCGAGGAGCGCGACTACATTTCCATCGCCACGACGCGACCCGAAACCATGCTGGGCGATGGCGCGGTGGCGGTTCATCCTTCCGATGTGCGTTATGCGTCGATTGTGGGCAAGCTCTGTGAAATTCCCGTGGGCCCCAAAGAGCATCGTCGCCTGATCCCGATCATCACCGATGATTATCCGGATCCGAATTTCGGATCGGGCGCTGTGAAGATCACCGGTGCGCATGATTTCAACGATCATGGCGTGGCCATACGCAATCGCATCCCGATGTACCGCCTGATGGATACGGGCGGGCGCATGCGCGACGATGGAGCTGTTTATGCAGAGGCAGCCGCCGAGGCACAGAAACATGCCAAGGGCTGGGTGACGCTCTTTCAAGGCCAAGAGGCGCGCGTCGGTTCAATGGGCGAGCACAAGGCGCCGGATGTCGATCACCTGAACCTCGTGCCCGACGATCTGCGCGGGCTGGATCGCTTTGAAGCCCGCAAGAAGGTGGTCGCGCAGATCACCGGCGAGGGTCTGGCGGTTATGGTTGAAAATGATCAAGGCGAGACCATCCCCCTTGTGGATAAAAAGCCAATCATGCAGCCTTTTGGCGATCGCTCGAAGGTCGTGATAGAACCGATGCTGACCGATCAGTGGTTCGTGGATACCGACAAGATCGTGGGTCCCGCCATCGAGGCGGTGAAATCAAACGAAACCCGCATCCTGCCGGAACAGGACCGCAAAGTGTATTTCAACTGGCTGGAAAATATCGAACCCTGGTGCATCTCCCGCCAGCTCTGGTGGGGCCACCAGATCCCGGTTTGGTACGCGGACTTGGTCAGCGACGGCGAAGTGACTGCCACTGATGTTCGCTTCTGCGCTGCAAGCGAAAAGGACGCTCTAAAGGCAGCCATGGAGCACTACTTTCCGCAAAAGATGCTGGTGGTCACCGACAGGATGGAAGAACAGTCAGGCGGCAGTGTCGCCGTGGACCAACTCTTCAAGCAAGAAAAGAAACTCGATGTAGTCGCTGACTTGTCATCAGCGCGATACATTCGTTTGCGTCGCGACCCCGACGTGCTCGACACTTGGTTCTCGTCGGGTCTCTGGCCCATCGGCACGCTGGGCTGGCCTGAGGACACAGAGGAACTCAAAAAATACTTCCCCACCTCGGTCCTGGTGACCGGCTTTGACATCATTTTCTTCTGGGTCGCTCGGATGATGATGATGCAATACGCTGTGGTCGGCGAAAAACCCTTCAAGAACGTCTATGTCCATGCGCTGGTGCGCGACGAGAAGGGCAAGAAGATGTCGAAGTCGCTGGGCAACGTGCTCGATCCGCTGGAGCTCATTGACGAGTTCGGCGCCGATGCCGTGCGCTTCACGCTGACCTCGATGGCGGCCATGGGGCGAGATCTCAAACTCTCCGTTCAGCGCATCGCGGGATATCGCAATTTTGGCACGAAGCTTTGGAATGCGGCGCGTTTTGCCGAAATGAACGAGGCCATAGGCGGCACGAAAGAACCGCCGCAAGCCACCGCTACTGTCAATCGCTGGATCATAGGGGAAACAGCCAAGGCGCGCGTCGCCGTGGATGAGGCGCTCGAAAACTACCGCTTCAACGATGCGGCGAACGGTCTTTATGCGTTTGTCTGGGGCGTGGTTTGCGACTGGTATGTGGAGTTTTCGAAACCCCTCCTGATGGATGGTGATGACGCCACCAAGGCCGAGACGCAGGCCACGATGGCTTGGGTCATCGACCAGTGTCTGGTTCTGTTGCACCCGATCATGCCATTTGTCACTGAAGAGCTTTGGGGCACGCTGGCCGAGCGTCAGAAAATGCTCGTGCATGCCGATTGGCCGGATTACGGGACAGAACTTGTGGATGCCGACGCCGACGCCGAAATGTCATGGGTGATTGGGCTGATCGACGCTGTGCGCTCC
>JBCCNY010000239.1:0-5537 GCA_039025595.1 Pseudomonadota bacterium
CCTATTGCCGGGTTTGCTGCAGGCGGCAGCGCGCAACCAGGCAAGAGGCGCGAGCGATCTGGCGCTGTTTGAGGTGGGGCATGCCTTTCAGGGTGGCGAGCCAGGAGAACAGCACTTGCAGGTCTGCGGTATTCTAGTGGGTCGAACCGGCCCAAAAGACGTGCACGGGTCGTCTCGAGCGGTGGACCTTTTCGATGCCAAGGCTGATGCCGAAGCGATCTTGCAAGCCCTGGGCGCACCGGCGAAGGTTCAGATCTTGCGCGACGCGTCAGGTTGGTGGCATCCCGGCCGACATGGCCGGATCTGCCTTGGCCCAAAAAAGATGTTGGCGGTATTCGGCGAAATCAATCCGAAGGTGCTGCGCCAGATGGATGTGAAAGGCCCGGTTGTGGGCTTCACGCTCTGGCCCGCGGAAATCCCCGAACCGCGCCAAACCGGGACGACACGCCCGGCGCTGAATGCCAGCGATCTGCAGGTCGTAGAACGCGATTTCGCGTTTGTCGTGGATGCCGGTGTCGACGCGCTAGCTCTCGTGAATGCAGCAGCCGGGGCGGATAAATATCTGATCGCCGATGTTCGGATCTTCGACGAGTTTATTGGCGGCTCGTTGGGTGAGGGTAAAAAGAGCCTCGCGATCACCGTTCGGCTCCAACCCCAGAGCGCGACGCTGAAGGAGGCAGAGATTGAAGCCGTCTCCGCCAAGATCGTTGAAAAGGTGTCCAAAGCGACGGGCGGTGTTCTGCGCGGTTGAGCTTGTGGACGGCACGGCTAAGGCGTTTGTGACAAAAAAAGCTTGCCTGGCGGCAGGCTTTTTCTCTATCTGGCGACTTGCAATTCAGAATCGGACGAAATGGAGAGTGCCATGTCTGTGCCCGATCATCGCCTGAGGAAGGCGACGCCCAAAGCTTAGAATTGCCTGAAGACCCCTTTGCTTCAGGCACAACATACATGCCTGAAGGTAAGGTCACGATGACCCCCGAAGAGATCACATTGATCCGGCAGGTGATGCCGGAGACGCTCGACTTTCCGTATTACCCGGACCGCGAGAGCGCCTGGGTATTGGCGCAAATGATGCCGGAAGTGGCCTCTGTGGCTCGGTTGCGCCAGATGCCCTTTGGCAAACTTCTGTCTCGCCCCGCCCTACGACCGCTGGTTGCGCAAGGCGGCGGCGTTCTTAACCGGCGTGACATTCTGGCGGTGGCGCATGCGCACTGGGCGATGCACATGGAGGCGTTGAGTGCCGCTGGTCTCGATGCTGTTGACGCGACCTTTGCCTTGCCCTGGCATGACTTTGAATTGAGTTTTGACAGTTGGGGTCTTCGGCGGTGGTACTTTGATCAGACGACACGGCAGGCAGGAAATCTTGTTCTGCAGATGGGCTTTCCCAGTGATCATGCCGCGATTATGGGTCGGTACCTGACCCCTGGTGTGCGGAAAACGTTCGAATACCCGGCGCATCCAATCCGGATCTCCGGCCGACCGACGCTCGCCTGGGCGCGCCTTGATATTGATTTGTCCTCAGGTGACGCGCTGATCGAAGAGGTTCAAAGCGATTGGTTACGTTTTGCCAGTGAAGAGGTTGACGAATTGCGCGAGAGCGCCCCGCGCAGCCGCGAATTGGCGTCGATGGAGCGATACCGTGCAGATCTTGTGGCGCGCTACGGCAAAATCTGGAGCCGGGCGATGCTTTTGGCGGCCTTGCTGGTGCTGCGCGACGAGCTTGCGCTGCGACGTGTCTGGATGCATCAGCCCGGTCCGGGCACTGTGTTCAAGCGTATCGACTGGAGCGGACCACCGCGGTCGCTTTACTCAGATCTGCCGAAGAGTTTTGGTTTTGCTCCGACGCGGGAGCGCCCGGGCTTTCTGCGTCGTCTTCCCGCGCGTGTTCGGCGGAAACTTCCAAAGGAAGGCCCGCTTTTCTGGTTGATGACGTTCTGAAAGCTCTGGCGGCACGTGAGGGACAATACGGGACGCCGCTCTTGTATTGTCCCCTTTCACCAGCGCCTGTAAGCAACTTCGGGCAAATGGCGGTCTGGACATGTTAGGTGAGCGAACTCAAAGATCCCTTTCCGCGTGGCGGGGCCGATCTGGCCGTTGATCCGCAGATGGATCCCAATTTCAGATTGGGCCTCTTGAGCGCCTTGGCGGTTCTGGCGATTTGGTCGGGTTTTCTGGTTGTCTCGCGAGCGGGCATGCAAACGAGCCTGACCGCAGGCGATATCACGATGCTGCGTTTCGCGGTGACGGGTTTGATCTTTCTGCCCTTCGCACGTGCATGGTGGCCAAGACAGGTGCCGTTTTGGGGGGCGAGCCTGATGGCAATCGTCGGCCCCGGCGCTCTCTATTCGATGCTAACCTATCTTGGCTTGGGCCAGACCTCGGCCGCCCACGGTGGGGTTTTCACGAACGGGGCCATTCCATTGTTTACCCTTCTTGTCATGGTCGCGGTTACCGGTCTCTGGCCCGGGCGAGTGCAATTGATCGCCTTACTTATTGTCATGGCGGGTGGCGTGCTCTTTGCCTTACCCGGCTTACGGATCAGCGGGATGGAGACCGCGCTTGGGATTGTGCTACTACTCTTGGCTTCGGCGCTTGTTTCAATTTACATCTTTTGTCTCAGCTATTGGAATGTGACGCCGCGCCAAGCGTTGGTTCTGGTGAATGTCCCGAACGCGCTGCTGTTTCTGCCACTTTGGGGTCTTTTTCTGCCCTCCGGCTTGGCGGAGGCAGACGTTGTTATGATTGTGTTCCAAGCCGCCTATCAGGCGCTCGGCCCGGGCGTGCTCGCAGTTGTTTTTTTCGCGCTCTCTGCCACTCATCTTGGACCTGCACTGACGGCTGGGTTTTCCGCCGCGGTCCCGGTCACGGCGGCTCTGTTAGCCCTTCCTGTCTTAGGCGAGGCTCTGACCGGACTGGAATGGGTCGCGATCGGTGTGGTCACACTGGGTTTGTTGTTGCTCGTGCGGGCGCGTGCCAAAGGCAGATGATCAGGCCGATGCCACCTCGTCGATGCGTTCGCTGAGGATATCTGCCAGCATGTCGAAGACAAGGCGGATGCGACGGCTGGTTTGCAGATCGCGATGTGTGACCAGCCACGTGGGAAAGGTGACATCGGTCTGCCCCTGCAACAGACGCACCGCATCGGGAAACAGGCCGGCAATATTGTCTCCCATAGGTAAAATGCCAAAGCCCTTGCGCATGAGGGTCCAGGCGGTGATCCCGCTGGCCGATCCTGTCCGAAACTGAGCGTGAGACAGCGGAATGCCATAGGCGCCCAGCTGTTGGATCAGCAAGTCATCGTCTCCGAAACTGATGAAATCGTGGCTGCCAAGATCGTCTAACGTGGAGGGCACACCGCGCAGGTTCACATACTCTTGCGCGGCATAAAGATGCGCCGTCGTCTCGCCGAGCGATCGGGCAATAAGATCTGGCTGCGTCGGTCGGACGTGGCGGATTGCGATATCTGCTTCCCGGTTCAGGATGTCCCGGATGTCGTTCGCCGCCACGATGTCCACGCGAAGCCGCGGGGCCGCCTTGCGGAGATGTAGTAACACGTCGGGCAGAATATAGACGCTCATCATATCGCTGGCGGTGATCCGGATCGTGCCATCAAGCGCATTCAAATGGCCATCGGCGCGCCGGGCCAGCCGCGTTGCCGCACCACCCATTTGGCGGGTCTCCTCCAAAAGATCTCGCGCTGCATCTGTCAGGGCCAGTGACCGACCTGTGCGCTCAAACAATGTCAGGCCAAGGCTCTCTTCCAGCGCATTGACCTGCCGTCCGAGCGTTGGTTGGGTCAGGCCAAGCTGGCGCGCAGCGGCGGATAACGACCCGGTTTCTGCGGTGGCCAAAAAGGCGCGGATGTGGTTCCAGTCAAGTGGCTTTTCCATGCAAAAATGTATAGCAAAAATGCAAAATTTGGCAATTTCTTCGCTTATCCGGCTCGTTTACATGCATAAAAAAGGAGATTGGATATGAAAAGCAATGCAGATTTCTGGGATAAGGCCGCGCCCGGCTATGCCGCCAAACCGATATCCGACACTCAAGCCTATGACCTGACATTGGAGAGAATACGTGCCCACCTGACCTGCGAGGCGCGGGTTCTGGAACTGGGCTGCGGCACCGGGGGAACAGCGCTGAAGCTCTCGGATGCGGCGGGAGACATCTATGCAACGGATGTCTCGAAAGGGATGATCGCCGAGGCGTTGAAACGCCCACAGGTGCCGAATGTGAGCTTTGGCGTCGGCGATGTTTTCAATCCGGCACTTGAGCCAGGTCAGTTCGATGTAGTGATCGCGCTAAACCTCTACCATCTGGTGCCTGACGGCGCCGCCTATCTCAAAAGAGTGCGTGACCTGCTGGCGCCAGGGGGGCTTTACATCTCCAAGAGCCCTTGCCTCGCGGAACGTGATCTCGGGATCAAGTTTGGTCTCCTGAAGGTTGCGATTCCGGTGATGCAGTGGATTGGCAAGGCGCCTTTCGTGCGGTTTTTCGGCATCGCCGAACTGGAGGACGAGATTACGGCCGCTGGGTTCGAGATTGTTGAGGCGGGAAATTATCCAGTCCGTCCGCCCAATCATTTCGTGGTGGCGCGTACGGTGTGACTTGCTTTTCGCGGGCGAGGGCGCAAGTAAGCCCCAGCAAGCGAAGGAGCGAGGGCCATGTTGAAAGTGTATTTGTCCGGTGAGATCCACACCGATTGGCGAGAGCAGATTGTCGATGGGGCCGAGGGCCTTGATGTGTCATTCGATAGCCCGGTCACTGACCATGCTGCCAGCGATGATTGCGGCGTGGCTATCCTCGGCGGCGAGCAGAACAAGTATTGGCACGATCATAAGGGTGCGATGGTCAATGCAATCCGCACCCGCAAGGGGATCAGCGAGGCCGACATCGTCGTTGTGCGGTTCGGCGACAAGTACAAGCAATGGAATGCCGCCTTTGATGCGGGTTATGCCAGTGCTTTGGGTAAATCGCTGATCATCCTGCAGCCGCCAGAGCACGACCACGCGCTCAAAGAAGTTGACGCTGCGGCCCTGGCCGTGGCGCGCGACCCCGACCAGGTGGTTGAGATCCTGCGTTACGTTCAGAACGGTGCGTTGCCGTCCTGAGACAAAGCGCAAACACGAAACACCGATCGTTTTCTAGGGCTCAGGCCAGGTATCGCTCAGACGGTAGCCATCGGGCCATGGATCCGTGGGGTCGAGCATGTGCTGATGCGTGCCGGTGATCCAGGCCGTGCCGGTGATGCGCGGCACGATCGCAGCTCGGTCTCCGATCTGCGTGTCTGAGGCGATCTCTCCCACGAACTCCGAGCCGATAATCGAGCGTGCGGTCAGTTTATCCCCGACGTGCAACTCCCCTTTCGCGCGCAGGACGGCCATGCGGGCGCAGGTTCCCGTGCCACAGGGCGATCGGTCGAGCTTTGCAGGCTTGATCGCAACGGTGTTGGTCGCAACAAGACCTCGATCGGTCCGCGTCACAGGCTCGGTGAATTCCGTGAAAGAAATATGGCGCCATTGGCTGAGTTCGGGATGTGA